>NZ_MJXO01000072.1:0-110140 GCF_001762835.1 Campylobacter sp. BCW_6466 | reverse complement strand
TAAGAGAATAGGGTGTTTTTAGGGGTTTGGAAGGTTTAGTATATTTGTATGGATTGTATAAATTTAGTTCTTTTAAAAAAGTTGTTTGGGTGATCGGCTACTTGGTTTATTGATAGAATTTTAAATAAAAAATAGAAATTAATATATAAATTCACGATGAAATTGTTAATTTTATTAATTATTAAGTTTAATTAACATAAACTTTATATATAAAAGTTAATATAATTTAAATAAGATAATTTATATCTTAAATTATTTATTTCATAATTATATTATCTTAAAAATTTTATTTATAAGGTGTATCTTATGAAAAAGCTTATTTCTAAGGGAAAGGTTTTAACCCTATTGCTTGGGGTGGGATTTGCTTTAAATGTGAGCAGTGCAGAAAATTCAAATGTTCTTATTCAAGGAGAAGCTGCACAAGATGGCGATACTAAACCAAGAACGCTTGAGGGTTATGTGCACCAAGAAGATGCGTTTTTTAAATATCTTAAAGAACATCATCCTATGTTTAAATATGAAAAAGAAGGTCGTATAGTAGGTAAATATGCTATTAGTGATAGGGAAGAAGAATATGTAGAATTTTCTAATGGTCCTACTTTTGCACAGCAAAACAATCTAGCTCATACTTCAGTGACTTATCGTTTAGGAATGGAATCTTTTTTAGATTTTCCAAATAAATTTGTAGGTCCAAAAAAATGTGGTGAATGTCATCCTGCTCAATATAAAGCTTGGGAAAGATCACGTCATGCAAAAACCGTTCGTTTTCCTGATGAGTTTGAAGAAGTAGGAAATGATTTAAAAAAACCTATGTATAACTCACAATCTACTATTTTACCAGATGGAATTTATCCTGATGATGTCTATGCTGTAATTGGAACACCTAGAACAAAATATGGTTTTATTGATAGATGGTTGGTTCGTGGAACTTATCATGTTGAAGATGGAAATCTTAGCAATATGACAGGAAAAATAGTAGCCGGAGGTAATCAATTTTCAAGACTTTGGAGTGAGTTTTTAACACCTGAAATGACCAAAAAAATAGCAGAATTTTCTCCAGGTTTCCCTACTACTATGGAACAATTTGGAGGTAATGGCTCTCAAGTTTGGGGAACAAATTCTTATGCAGCACAATATCGTAAAAATATGCTTTTTCAGCCTGCAAGTTCTTATTGTGAAACCTGTCATAGTTTTAAATTTGATTTTAAAAGCAAAGAAGAATTTTATAAAGCTTTAGGAAATACTCAAGAGCTTAGAAAACATACAATTTCAAAAGGTATTTCTTGTGAAGAATGTCATGGTGCAGGTGCTCATCTTTATGGTGCTAGAGGTGCAGGTATGCCATCAAACTGCGAAAGATGTCATCAAAGATTTTCTTATAATGAAGAAGATGCTAAGAAAAATCCTAGAAAACCATTTAATGCCTTCTTTAAATCTAGCTGTCCAGCTTGTGGAACTGAAGGTGCGCAAATGTATAGTTCAGCTCACTATGATAAGGGTATGAGATGTTCTACTTGCCACGATCCTCATGAGGTTACTTTCAATGATTGGAAAGATGGATATACTAAAGTAGGGCTTAAAAAAACTTGTACAGATTGTCATGACACACAAGCTAGCTTCTTTAAACAAGGAGGAATTCATTCAAAAGATAATTGTACAGCTTGTCACATGCCAAATATGATGAGTTGTGAAAACTTTGGAGCAGTTCAAAATCCTGATAAAGGTGGATTTGATAATGTTAGAGCTTCTCACATTTGGAAAATAAAAGTTGATAAAACTGCTAAAACTCTTAATCCGCCAGAAGGTAAAGAAAGATCTCCAAAAACTCCAGGATGGACCATCGCTAGAGATGATGATGGAAGATTTTTCCTTGATTTAATGTGGGCTTGTGGACGTACAAGTTTTAGTGATCCAAATTTAATGGGGCCAGGTGCAAGTGGATGTCACAGTGCGGTTCAATCAAATTTACCTAAAAAACTTCATTTTACAGATCAAGAGACTATCTACGACATTGTCGTAGGTTGGCAAAAACCTGTAAAAGATGGATATGAAAATATTCTTAAAGGCGTGAAAGAAATTGATAAAGCTATGGCTGAAAATCCTAAGCTTTCTGTAGAGAAAAAATCTCGTGTTATTACTTTGGCAAATCAAGCAAGGGCTATTGCAGAAAAATTGCAAAAAGATGGTTCTTGGGGTGTGCATGGTCCTGTTTACTCCAAAAAAATAGTAGATGAGGCTTTGGTTTATATACAAGAAGCTAAAAATATTTTAAAATAAAATTTTCGTCCATTTTTTTGGGCGAGTTTAAGGAGTAAATTTTGAAACAAAGTTTAATAAAATTTATATTGCTTGCTGTTTTTTGTTTTTCAACCCCTTTTTTACTTGCCGACGGAAAAATTCAAATAGGTATAGTTGAAGGTGTAACTCCTATCAGTATGAAAGATGCTGAAAAACTTTTAGGGCAAAAAAATGTATATTTTGTGGATGTTAATTCCAAGGAAGAAAGAGAGGTTGCAGGTAATATACCTAATGCTGTTTTAGTTGATGCGCAAAATTGGCAAAATTTATTACCTGATGATTTTAATGCAACTTTAATTTTTTATGGGTCGAATCGTTTTACTTTTGATGCTTCTAATATTGCAAATTTAAGCCAAAAATTAGGCTATACCCATGTTTATGTTATGTTAGATGGTATAGAATCTTGGGTGCTTTCTGGAAGAAAAGTTCAAAAAGAACAAATAGAAAAATGGCAAAACGCTAAAAATTTAGATGATTTTAAAGATAGCATTCATTCAAGAATGTATTTTGGAGATGTTCCAAGTTGCAGGGATTGCCACGGAAAAGGCGAAGATAAAAAATCTATTCGCTACAATAATGCTGCAAATTTAGATCTTATCAATAAAAACTGCGCAAGTTGTCATAAAGATATAGATAAAGAATTTAAACACAGCATTCATCAAAATATCAGCCAAATACAACTTGATAAAGATGGAAAAAAGAAAAAAATTCCAACTTGTACCACTTGTCATGATATCCACAACAACGATCCATTAATGAATGCAATGACCTTAAAACAAAGAAGTGATTTTAAGTGCGGTGAATGTCATCAAGATAAACAAGATCGCTATCATGATACTTTTCATGGTAAGGCTATGGTATTAAATAGTCCTGGTAGTGCTCCAAAAATCGCAGCCTGTTATGATTGTCACGGCAAACACAATATTTTAAAAGTTGAAGATTTAAACTCAACCCTATCGTCTTTAAATCGTGTTCAAACTTGTGCACAGTGTCATCCAAATTCTAATGAAAATTTTGCCAATTTTATTGCACATGCTGATCATAGTGATGGAGAAAACTATCCTTTACTTCACGGTGCTTATATCTTTATGACCGCTTTAGTGATAGGAGTTTTTGTATTCTTTGGTTTGCATACTTTACTTTGGAGTATAAGACTGATTTTAGCAAGATTTTCACATCCTGCAGAATGGAAAAAAGCAAAAGAAAATGCACACAATGACAAGGTTTTAATCAAACGTTTTTCAACCTTCCATAAAATTCAGCATTTCTTTATGGCGGTAAGTTTCTTAGGACTTGCTTTCTCGGGTTTGCCGCAAAAATTTTATACCGCTCCTTGGGCACAAACCATGATAGATCTTATGGGCGGACCAATCGGTGCAACCATAGTGCATCATATTAGTGCTATTGTTATGTTTATAGTCTTTTTCTCTCATATTGGAGAAATCATACTTGTAAACTGGAAAAGAAGAGATTTAGTGCGTGATCCACAAACAGGAAAACTTGATAAAATGAAAATTTTAAAAGCCCTTTTTGGACCTGATTCTTTAATGCCAAATTGGCAGGACTTTAAAGATATGAAAGCACATTTTAAATGGTTCTTTGGCATGGGTGAAAGACCACAATTTGACCGCTGGACTTATTGGGAAAAATTTGACTATCTAGCAGTATTTTGGGGTATGTTTGTTATAGGACTTTCAGGATTGGTTTTATGGTTTCCTACTTTCTTTAGTACCTTTTTACCAGGTTGGATGATCAATCTTTGTTCTTTAGTGCACTCTGATGAAGCTTTACTTGCAACAGGATTTATCTTTGCAATCCACTTCTTCAATACTCATTTTAGAGCAGATCGCTTCCCTATGGATATGGTAATTTTCTCAGGAACCCAAAGTGAAGCCGAGATTAAACAAGAAAGAAATGCGTATTATCAACGCCTAAAAGAAAGCGGAAAGCTTGAAAGTTTATATGAGAAAAACTCTAAATTTGATTCTTATAAAGGCATTGCTAAATTAGCAGGTTATTTGATGCTGATTACGGGAATGATCTTTTTATTCTTGATGATTTATGCTTTTATAGTGGATTTGTTAAAATAATAATTGCCTAGATTTTCTAGGCAATTTTAAATGAAAGGATTTGATGTTAAAAAAACTGATTTTAGGATTTATAATATTGTTATTTTGTGCTTGTAATGATGAAAAAATAGATGAAAATATTCTTTCTAAAGGAACAAAAACTACAGAACAATACAAACAAGATGCAAACAATCTTGATCTCAACTCTTACAAAGAAATCGCAGAATTTTTTAAAGACAATCAAAATATTGTTTTTTCTGACAAACCTGTGCTAATTATTTTTAGTGCAAATAATTGTGTTTATTGCGATAAATTAAAACACGAAATTCAAAACAACAAAGAAGTTCAAAATATCTTAAAAAACACATATAATTCTTATTATATCAATACAAGTTATCATAAAATTCATAATTACGACAATAAAAAAACAAGCACAGAAGAACTTTCAAGAGAATTCAATATAGACGCTACGCCTACTTTGGTATTTTTTACTCCTAAACATAAAACTTTACTGATTTATCCTGGTTTTATGAGTGCTAAACGCCTTGCTTTGACTATGGAAATTTTAAAAGATGAAAAAAATCAAAAGCTTAATGAAGATAAGCTTTTTAAAACACTTTTTCTAGCATACAAGGAGAAAAATGTTTAAGAAAAGCTTTTTTTCCTTTTGGATGAGTCTTATTTTACTTTTTATCTATGCTCTTTCTTGTGCAGTAGCGACTTTTGTCGAAAATGATTTTGGCACAAATGCTGCTAAAGCCTTAGTTTATAATGCTTTATGGTTTGATATCTTACACCTTTTGCTTTTAATCAATCTTATAGGTATTATTTTTATACATAAACTTTTACAAAGAAAAAAATACGCTTCCTTGCTCTTGCATAGTGCTTTTATAGTAATTTTACTTGGCGCTGCAATCACGCGTTATTTTGGCGTAGAAGGAGGTATGCACATTAGAGAAGGACAAAGTTCTGATATCATTGTGACAAGAGATGAATTTATAGCCTTAATGTTTTATAATGATGAAGGTAAGGTTATAGAATATCAATCCTTTGGAGTAGCTTTTAATCCTTTACTCCATAATAGTTTTGAAAAAAAAGTTTCCATGCAGCAAAATAAAACTATAAATTTAAAATTACTTGATTATGAAAAAGCCTCTAATGTAATGAGCAATCCTATCATCAAAATGCAAATTTCTTTTAATAATGAAAGCAA
This sequence comes from Campylobacter sp. BCW_6466, assembly GCF_001762835.1. Taxonomy (NCBI): domain Bacteria; kingdom Pseudomonadati; phylum Campylobacterota; class Epsilonproteobacteria; order Campylobacterales; family Campylobacteraceae; genus Campylobacter; species Campylobacter sp. BCW_6466. Next base: position 104,560 of record NZ_MJXO01000072.1, on the reverse strand, counting down.
AGAAATTTTACTCACTCCAAATTACAACAATGAAAATGTTTTACCTTTTAGACTAGGAGGTGAAATTTTTGCACTCAACTGGGGTCCTGAAGAGATCAAACTGCCTTTTTCTTTGGCTTTAAAAGATTTTATCCTAGATCGCTATGCAGGTTCTATGAGTCCTTCTTCTTATGCTTCAGATATAGAAGTGATCGATCAAGATAAAAGTTTTGAGTATAAAATTTTTATGAATAATGTTTTAGATTATGGCGGATATAGATTTTTTCAAAGTTCTTATGATCAAGACAAACAAGGCACCATACTTTCAGTCAATAAAGATCCTGGAAAAATTCCAACCTATATAGGCTATACTTTGCTGACTTTAGGTTTTTTATGGATTTTATTTGCTAAAAACTCAAGATTTCAAAAATTATCAAACTATCTTAAAAATCAAAAAAATCTTTTATTAATTCTTTTTTGTCTTTTTGCTTTTAATATAAAAAGTTTTGCCGATGAAAATACCTTAAAGCTTATACAAAATATCAAAGAAAATTCTGCAAAACATTCTATGCTTTTTGGAAGCTTACTTGTGCAAGACTTTGATGGCAGGATAAAACCTATCGATACTTTAGCGATGAATTACATCCATAAGATTACCAAAAAAAATGATTTTTTAGGTTTAAACTATAATCAAATTTTTCTTGGTATGATGATGTATCCACAACATTTTAGACAAATAAAAATGATTAGCGTAAAAACTGCAAAGCTAAAAGAAATTTTAGGCGTGGATAAAAATGAAAAATATCTTGCTTACGATGATGTTTTTGATGGAGATTTTTACAAACTTTCAAACTATATAGAAGAAGCAAATCGCAAAAAACCTGCTCTAAGAGATCAGTTTGATAAAGATATTTTAGCTCTTGATGAAAAAATCAACACTGCTTTTTATATCTATAGCGGAGAAATTTTTAGAATATTTCCTGATCCAAGCCAAAAAACCTATACTTGGTATTCTCCTGCTACACCTATGCCTTTTGATTTAAAGGATATAGAAAATATACAAAGCTTATTGGCAAAATATTTTTTTGATTTTGAACAAGCTCTTAGTACCAAAGATTTTTCTAAAGCCGATGAAAGTTTAGAAAGACTTAAAAATTTTCAAAATTTCTACGGAGCAAATCTTATCCCTACACCTACTCAAATTTCTTTAGAGCTTTTTTTAAATCATTATAATATTTTTGACAATCTCACCCCTATTTATCTTTTACTAGGTAGTATGCTTTTTATCTTATTAGTCTATGAAATTTTAAGCCTTAAAAAAGCTCCAAAAATGCTTAAAAATGCAATTTTTATTCTCATTGCTTTAAGTGTTTTAGCTCATGCTTTAGCTTTAATCTTTCGTTGGTATGTAGGAGATCACGCTCCTTGGAGTAATGCTTATGAAAGTATGGTTTATATAGCTTTTGCTTGTGCTTTTGCGGGACTTGTTTTTTATAAAAGATCTTCTTTAGCGCTTTGTACTGCAAGTATTATGGCTGGAATTTCTCTTTTTGTAGCACATCTTGGTTTTATGGATCCACAAATTACAAATCTTGTGCCCGTTTTAAAATCCTATTGGCTTAATATCCATGTTTCTATCATCACTGCAAGCTATGGATTTTTAGGACTTTGCTTTTTGCTTGGAGTATTTAGCTTGATTTTATTTATGTTAAGAAATCCAAAAAAAGCTCAAATAGATCAAAGTATTTTAAACTTACATTGTATCAACGAAATGGCGATGATAATAGGACTTGCTTTACTCACTATAGGAAATTTCTTAGGTGGAGTTTGGGCAAACGAAAGCTGGGGAAGATACTGGGGCTGGGATTCTAAAGAAACTTGGGCTTTAATTTCTATTATTGTTTATACTATGATTTTACATCTTAGATTTATCTCAAAATTTAACAATCCTTACGCCTTTGCAAGTGCGAGTGTTATAGGATTTTATTCTATTTTAATGACTTATTTTGGGGTAAATTTCTATCTTTCAGGATTGCATTCTTATGCAGCAGGAGATCCTGTGCCTGTGCCTAAATTTTTATATTTTTTCATTGCTTTTACAGTGATTTTAATTTTAGGAGCATTTTTTAAAAGAAGACTTAAAAATCCTGTATAAATTTACCCTTGAAATTTCAAGGGTAAATAAGAAGTTAGAATTCTTTTCTTGTATCCATGGAGCCTACGATTTTTCCAGTTTTTGGATCGACCATGATAGCATTTACATCACCCATATAAGGTTCTTTGGTGATTTTATAGCCCATTTTTTCAAGATTGTTTTGCACATCTTTGATGATTCCAAAAGGCTCTGTTCTGATTTCATCAGGTAGCCACTGCATGTGAAATCTTGGAGCTTCTACTGCTGTTGATATGTCCATTTTATGATCGATCACATTTGAAATCACTTGTAAAACTGTCGTGATGATCCTAGAACCACCTGGACTACCTACTACCATAAATACTTTTCCATCTTTTAGTATGATAGTTGGACTCATAGAGCTTAAAGGTCTTTTTTTAGGTTCTATAGCATTAGCTTCTCCGTCTACAAGTCCGTATAAATTTGGCACGCCTGGTTTGATTTAAAAATCATCCATTTCATCATTGAGTAAAAACCCTGCCCCTTCAACCGCAGCGCCCGAACCATAACTCGCATTGATAGTATAGGTAATGCTTACAGCATTGCCTTTGCTATCTAGTACAGAATAATGAGTGGTATTATATCCTTCGTGAATTTGCCCTAAACCAGGTTTTACTTTTGAGCTTGGTAAAGCCTTATCTTTTGGAATTTTTGCATAAATTTCTTTGGTGTATTCTTTGCTTGTAAGTTTATCAAGTGGGATTTTTACAAAATCAGGATCGCCCATGTATTCTGATCTATCCGCATAAGCTTGACGCATGGCTTCAGTCATTATGTGTAAAGTTTTAGAGCTTGCAAAGCCTAAATTTTCTATATTGGCATTTTCCATGATATTTAAAATTTCGATGATATGAGCACCCCCACTGCTAGGTGGCGACATGGAAATGATATCATAACCCCTATAAGTGCCTTCTACAGGTTTTCTCCAAATAGCTTGGTATTGTGCTAGATCTTCTTTAGTGATAATGCCTTTTTTTTAGCCATATCCGTTGCTATTAAATCAGCGATTTTTCCCTTACAAAAAGCATCAGGACCTTCCTTTGCGATAAGTTTTAAAGTTTTTGCTAGATCTTTTTGGACAAATAAATCCCCGCTTTTATAAGTGCTGCCATCTTTTTTAAGGAAATATTTGCTTGAACTAGGAAATTCTTTAAACATATCTTTAGCTTCTAGCATGGTTTGTTCTTGTCTATCATTGATGAGATAACCTTTTTCAGCTAGTTTTATAGCAGGAGCCATCAAGTCTTTTAGTTTCATAGTGCCGTAGCGATCAAGTATAGCACTCATACCTTTAACCGTTCCTGGTACTCCAGCAGCTAGATAACCTATAGTTGAAGCATCTTTTATAACTTCTCCTTTGCTATCAAGATACATATCTCTGCTTGCTTTTAAAGGTGCCATTTCTCTAAAATCAAGCGTGGTATTTTCTCCATTGGCTAGATGAATGACTGCAAAGCCACCACCACCTATGTTTCCTGCTGCAGGATGCACTACAGCCAAAGCATAACCTACAGTTACAGCTGCATCTATGGCATTTCCGCCTTTGTCAAGAACTTCTTTGCCTATTTTATTGGCTAGCTCGTGACTTGATAAAACAAGTTCTGTGCCCGTTCTATCTTGTATAGGTGGATTAGCTGCACCAAAACTTAGCGTGATTGAAATCGCAAATATAGCTAAATAACGCATTTTACTCCTTTTTAATGATATATAGAATTATTGTAATAAAACTAGGGGTATTGATAAATTTAAAAAATGATATATTTTTATAAAAATATTTAAAATTTTAAAATTTTGTATCAAATATTCTCATTTTATATAATTATTTTTTTATAAAATTACAAAAAGTAACTTTTAAATTTTATACCAAACTTGAGATTTTTTTGCTAAAATATTTAAAATTTATTGAAAGTGCAATATGAAATTTGAAGCTATAAATGAAAAAGAATTTTTAAATCCCTACCACCGCAAAAAGCCTATCTTAGAAACAGAACTAAACGAATTTATCAAAACTTTAAAAGACTATAAAATAAATTTAGAAAACAATCTCAAAAACAACGAAGATTCCCTTGTGGCAAACGCTCTTAGCAAATTTTTTGAAAATTTATCTTTTCAATGCGAAGTCAAAAGCATACACAAAGGCAACAGCGGTATAGACTTAGCCTTAAAAAAAGATGGCCTTACTCAAGTCATCATCGAAGCAAAATTGCCTAATTCTAGAGAATTTTTTAGCCCAAGCAAACCTAATTGCAAGGCTTTACATGAGTGCATTTTATACTATCTTCGCGAAAGAAAAGCGCTAAATTCATCGCTTAAGCACATCATCATCACGGATTTTTATAGCTTTTTTATCTTTAAGGCGGATTTGTTTGAAGAGCTTTTTAACAAAAGCAAGTATTTTAAAGAAGCTTTTGAAAATTTTGAAAGCAAAAACTCGCTTTTTAAAGGCAATACCGATGAAATTTATCAAGAATTTGAAAAGATTTTAAATGGCGATAGCACTTTAAAAGGGCTTTTTGTGAATTTAAAACCTATCTTAGAGCAAGATAAATTAAGCTTTAGTAAGCTTAAGCCTTTGTTTAAAATTTTTAGCAAGGATTGTTTGCTAAGTGAGTTTAACCCCAACGATGCAAATTCACTCAACAACGCTTTTTACAAAGAACTTTTATACATCTTAGGGCTTTATGAGAGCAAACAAAACTCAAAACTCATCATCACAAAAAGCGAAGAAAGTAAAGAAGAGCAAGGAACTTTCTACACCGCTATAAACTCTAAGCTCAAAGAAGAAAATTTTGAAACCATCTTAAAGCTTTTGATCTTATGGCTTAATCGCATTTTGTTTTTAAAGCTTATAGAGTCAAATTTGGTGCGTTTTAATGATGATAAAAATTTGAAATTTTTAAATTTCAAAAAAATTCCTGATTTTGACAAGCTTAGCGAACTTTTCTTTGAAGTTTTAGCCAAAGAAAAAAGCACGAGAAAGAAAAGCGAATTTGCTTATCTGCCTTATCTAAATTCTTCTTTGTTTGAAAAACAAAGCATAGAAAACACACTTGAAATTTCAAGCTTAAGCAATGACTTAAAGCTTTTTTACTATAAAAACACCGTGCTAAAAGATGATAAATGCAAGGCTAAAAAAGGACAATTGGGGCTTTTGGAATACTTGTTTGAATTTTTGGATAGCTTTGATTTTGGTAGCGATGATGAGCAAAGCGAAATTTTAACTCAAAAAGAACTCATAAGTTCAAGTGTTTTAGGAAATGTGTTTGAAAAACTCAATGGCTACAAAGAAGGAAGCTTTTACACGCCAAGCTTTATCACTTCTTATATGTGTAAAGAAAGCATCACAAAAGTTGTGCTTGATAAATTCAACGCTCAATTTGATCTTGATGCTAAAGATATAAGCGAACTAAGAAAGTCTTTAAGAAAAGAAGATAAAAAAGCACAAAAAGAGCTTTTAAACTCTATAAAAATTTGCGATCCTGCGGTGGGAAGCGGGCATTTTTTGGTTTCTGCTTTAAATGTTATGTTGAGCATTTATGATGAGCTAAATCTTTTTGATGAAGAGTTTTACCTAGAAGTGCAAAACGATGAAATTCTCATCACGGGTAGAAAAGGCGAGTTTATAGAGTATAAACGCCCAAGTACGCCTAAAGATAAAGCCCATCTTATCCAACAAGAACTTTTTCACACTAAAAAAGACATCATAGAAAACAACCTTTTTGGAGTCGATATCAACCCTAGCTCATGCGAGATCACGAAGCTAAGGCTTTGGATAGAGCTTTTAAAACATAGTTTTTATCAAAGCTTTGATGATGAGAATTATCACGATCTTAAAACATTGCCAAACATCGATATAAACATAAAATGCGGAAATTCTTTGGTATCTTACTTTGAAACAGGCAAAAGCCTAAACCACTATCCTAACATCAAAGAACGTATGGGCAAATACAAACGCACAGTAAAAGACTATAAAGAAGGCTTTTACACAGATAAAAGCCACATCAGCCAAGAGATAAAAAATCTCAAAATTTCTTTTAAAAATTTGTGCTTTGCGGATAAATTTAAAAAAGAAATGAAAAGCTTTAATGATAAATGTGAAAAATACTCTAAAAAATACGGAAATTTCTTAGCCGTAGATGATGAAAATTTGAAATTCTTTGTTAGTGCGAATTTGACTCTTTTTGACTTTGATGAAAAAGAAGCCGCAAAAGAATTTGCAAATCTTAAAAAAGAATACGACAATATCTTCAACCTAGAAAGCAATCATCCTTTTGAATGGCGTTTTGAATTCCCTGAAATTTTGGACGATGATGGAAATTTCAAAGGCTTTGATCTAATCATCGGCAATCCACCTTATATAAGACAAGAGGAGCTTAAAGAACTCAAGCCCCATTTAGCTAAAAATTATAAGGTTTATAAAGGCACGAGTGATATTTATACTTATTTTTATGAGCTAGGATTTAATGTTTTAAAAGATAGGGGGGGGTATTGAGCTATATCACTTCTAACAAATACACGCGTGCAGGATATGGGGAAGCTTTGCGTGAATTTTTGCTTAAAAATGTTAAGTTTTTAGAATACACTGATTTAAACGGCATAAAAGTTTTTGATAGTGCTACGGTGGATACTTCCATACTTTGTTTTGAAAAATCAAAAAGTAAAGATAATAAATTCAAATACCTTGCCCTAAGCAATGAAATTTTAAAAACTTGTGCCTATAACATTGGCTTATATAAGGACTATGCAGAATTTTCGCAAAATTCTTTAAGCAAAGAAAGCTTCACTTTTAGCAATGAGAATACTAGCGCCTTAAAGGCTAAGATAGAACGCATAGGAACTCCGCTTAAAGAATGGTATGGGCTTAATATCAACTATGGGATAAAAACAGGCTATAATGAAGCCTTTATCATCACTACTGAAAAAAGAAATGAAATTTTAGCAAATTGCAAAGATGAAGCTGAAAAAGAACGCACCGCTAAACTCATACGCAAAATGCTACGCGGACGCGATATAAAAAGATATAGCTATGAATGGGCGGGGCTTTGGATAATAGTTTTTGAATTTGGAAGTTATAAAATTTTAGAAAAAGATTATCCCGCCATATATAATCATTTAAAACAATATAAGAAAAAACTTCAAGCTAGAGGACAATGCACCAATAAACCTGTGACAGATCAAAAGCAGTATTTGGGGCAACATCATTGGATTGAGCTAGACAATAATCCAAACAAAGATTATTTATTACAATTTGAAAAAGAAAAGATAGGTTGGCAAAGAGTAACACAAGAGCCGAGTTTTATTTTAGAAAAAGAATGCATTTTGTTAGACTCTATGGCTTTTATGGTGGCAAATTCTAAAAATGAACTCAAATATCTTTTAGGGTTTCTAAATTCTAGTTTGATATTTTATTATTTTAAAAATATAGGGCATTTGTATTCTGACAAAGGCTTTTTATTATCAAATCAATATGTAGAAAAGTTTCCTATCCCCAAAATAAATTCCAAAAATGAAAAATTAGCCAATGAGCTTATAAATTTAGTCGACGAGATTTTAAAAGCCAAAGAGCAAGACAAAAACGCAAACACATCACCTTTAGAAGAAAAAATAAACAATATGGTTTATAAAATTTACAACCTAACCGAAGAAGAAATAAAAATAATCGAAGGAAAATAATGAATAAAATAAATATTGAATTATTAAAAATGAGATTGCATATAGAAAAAGATGAAAAACGTCGTAAAGAAATAGAAGATATTTTAGAAAAAGATGATGAAGAGTTAGCAGATTTGTATTTGAAAAAACACTATAAAACAATAAAAGAGAAACAATGGATAATAGCTAATGCTTTAAAAATAAAAATAGATGATGTTATTTATGATAGAGCTGAAAAATTTATATCGGGCAATAGAAATAAATTTGAAATTTATAATAAAGCAATAGAGTATTTTGATTTTTACTCTTTAAATGAGTATGAAATACATTTTTATGATTGTGATGTAAATTTTGTTATTTCAAAAGGACCTTCGGTATATGCAGAAGATATAAATTTTAAAAGCTTGTATTTTTTTAATTGCAGGATAAATATTAGTATTTATGATAATTTTTGTTGCGAAAATATGTATTTTAAAAATTGTAAAATCAATTCTTTAAAATGCAATAAAGTTATTGTAAATGGAAATATCAAATTTTCAAATTCTAATTTTATAAATAAATCTATTTTTAATAGTTGCATTTTTAAAGATAATATTTATTTTAATAATTCTCATTTTAAAGATTATGCTGATTTTTGTGCATGTGAATTTGAAAAAACAGCTTGTTTTTATGGTGTTGAATTTGATAAAGCTCCAAATTTTAGTGCTTGTTATTTTAAAGAGCAAAAAGCAGTAAATTTAATAAATGTGAATATAGATAAGCTAGATTTTAGATCAGCTGAAGACTATATAAAAGATAATTATCAAGATGGAAATTATAAAAACGCAATTAAAAATAATGAAAAAATACAAAAAGATGAAAAAGAGCTTTATAGGATTGAAAATGAGCATAAATTAAGATGTGCTAAAAATTTAAAAGATTCTTTTAGGGTTATAAAAGATGTTTTGATAAATCAAAATAATACTTTAGAAGCTCAAGAATGGCATAAATTAGAACTTTATGCGAAAGAGAAAGAATTGGAAATTCAATTAAGTAAAAATAAAAATGACAATTTAAAAAAAGAATCTAAAAATCAAGTATATAATCCTAAGAATTATGAAAAATTTAATTATTCAAAAATTATACCTCTTATAATATTTTTATTAAAAATAATTGGACATTTATCTGTAAATATGTTAATATTTGTTGAGTTAGTTTTGGTCGCTCCATTTTTTACAATAATGTTTTATTGTGTTTATGTTGTATTTTTTATATATAAAATTTTGACATTTATTCTAAAATCATTTTATCCTTTAGATATAAATAAATTTATAATCTTTTGGAGGATAAAATTTAATAAAATTAAAAGAAAATTGATAGTTTCCGGAAGAAAGATGCTAGATTTTACTTTGTGGTCTGATTGTGTTTTGTTACAAGTTTATAGGAATACTAGCAATCACCATACAAATTTCTTAAAAATTTTAAATTTTACAATTTTAATGATTTCATTGTATGCTTTTATGGGTTTTGTATTTTCAAAAACCATAAATTTTATATTATCCTTTAATTCAGTATCGATAATTATAGCAAGCTATATTATTTTGCTTGTATTTGCTTTAATGCTTGTTAATGTTAAAAAACAATTGTATCAATATGGCGTTATTTTGATTTTTATGCTTTGTGGTGCTTTTACAATATCTATGATATTGTTTTTATCATCAGAGTATATTTCAATTTTTTGCTTTTTGATTTATTTTTTAGGCGTATTGATTTTTTATCTTTTTTTTATTTGTAAAATTAAATTATTTATTTTTCTTGTGAGATTTTTTGCTTATATGATTTTTATTGCAATGATTATAACAAAACCACAATTTATAAATCCTTTTACAGGTGTATTTTCATCAGATAAGCTTTATGAAAGTCAATTTGAAAAAAGTTTAAATGATTTAAATGCGAGTGCTATTGTAAATCTAGCAAGCATATTGCAAAATGATTTTAATCTCCATTTAAAAGATCAAAATATTTCTTTTACAGAGTTAAATTCAGCTAAAGCTTTGATAATAGCAAATAAAGAAAAATTAAAAGAAATTTTATCTAAAGTGTATAATGATAAATATGTAAGTGATTATAAAAAGGTTTTAAATGAGCTAGAAAATAACACATCAAATGTAAAAAATATCATAGAAGAGATAGACAATAAAAACAACAATAGCGTTGTATCTGCTCAACTTAATAAATTTTTAAAATTAAATTTTATTCAAGGAATAGATATTTTATATATGATAAAAAGTAATTTTTCTATATCTGAAAAACTATCACCTGAGCAAATGGCTTTTTTTGATCAAAAAGACAGTCAAGATAAATTAAAAAGCGTCTTGGCTCTTTTGAAATTTAAATCAAGTTTTGAAGGAATTTTGGAAGTAATAAATCAAGATGAAATTATCCAAAACACCATAAAATCTACCAGTGTTTTATATAACATTATCCTTTTGCTTTGTATATTCTCTCTCCAAAAAACCGCACGAAAAAATTCCATAGTGCCAAGTTGAAAGGTTAAGTAAAGGGTTAAAATGAAAGAATTTGATGAAAAATTAGCACAATATGGAATTTTTACTATAAATGTTGTGGAAAATATAGATTTAATTAAAAAAGAAATTGTTTTAGAAAATATCAGTATAGAAAGAATAGATTTTAATATTTTACAAGAAAAAGGCATTAAAAGATTAATTATAAAAAATAGTGAAATTTTAGAAATTTATTTTTCTAAGACAAATAATTTTTTTATATATTTTTTAAATTGCGATTTCAAATGTAAATTAATTGCTAAAAAATGTATTTTTCAAGATCAAGTCAAATTTATAAAATGTATTTTTGAAAAATGTGTCGATTTTAATGCTTCAAAATTTAAATCAAAAGTCAGTTTTACAATTTCAATTTTTAAAGAAAATGCTAGATTTATAAAAACTGAATTTTTAGCAAAATGCAATAATCATAAAATTATTGAAAATAATTTTAAAGAAGTAAAATTTTGTAATAATGTTACTTTTAGAAGAGCAAAATTTAAATCAAAAGTTAGCTTTGCAATTTCAATTTTTAAAGAAAATGCTAGATTTATAAAAACTGAATTTTTAGCAAAATGTAATAATCATAAAATTATTGAAAATAATTTTAGTGAAACTATTTTTTATAATAAAACTAATTTTTATAAAGCAAAAATTGTTTCAAAAATAGATTTTAAGATTTCTCGTTTTAAAGGTGAGATTAGATTTGCTGAAACTAAGTTTTTATCAAAATTAGATAATGAAATTGCAAATAATTTTAGAGAAGTTGTATTTGAAGATAAGGTTTATTTTAATAAAACAAAAATTAATACTCAAATAAATTTTAAAATGGCAAAATTTAAAAATAATGTTGAATTCGTAAATTTACACAACAATGTTAGTTTTAATAATGTTAATTTTAAAGGCATTGTAAATTTTGAAAATTTAAATATTAATACTTTAAATTTTAAAAATGTTATATTTAACAATATAGTTAGTTTTGATAATATTAGATTTGATAATAATTGTAAGCCAAATTTTGAAAACTGTACTTTTTCTGATCAATTTAATATAGAACATAAATATATAGAATATAAATTTGATGAGATTGAAAAAACACAAGAATATGATAAATTATTAAATTATAGAGATTTATTTAGAAAATTAAAAAGCAATCGTATAGCTCATCATAATCTAATTGACGCTTCAGAATTAAGAGCTCAAGAGCTTTATGCTAGAGAATTAGAATTAAAACATAAAGAAAACAAAAGTTTAAAAGAAAAAATAGAACGATGGCAACTTGTCTTTTATCGCAAGCTTTGTGATCATCATACAGATTTGCTTTTAAATTTAAAATGGTTGGTTGTAGTGATAGGCTTGTTCGCTTTACTGTATTTTGTTTCACGAATGATTCAGGATATTAGCTTGTTAAAAGCTTTAAATCAATACGGAGTATGTTTAAGTATAGTTGGTGTTTTTAATTTGCTTTGTTTGTATTGGTTTGGATGTATAAAAAAAATTGATTTTTTTGTGTATCTTAATTTGATTGTAGTTTTATGGGTGATATGTTATATGCCGAAAATAATCTTTGGAATAGTAAATATTATAGGTGATAAGAGTTATAATGGCTTTGAAAATGCTTTGATTACGATTTATACCATACTTTTAGCTTTAGTCCTTTTCTCACTCCAAAAAACCGCACGAAAAAATTCTATAGTGCCAAGCTAAGCCTTAAAGCTTAGCTTGAATTTTATCATCAATCTTTTAAGTAGTATTCTATAGTAGAAACCACTCTTATGGTTTTGATGTAAGGGGTGTTTTTATCTCTGTTGCTGATGCTAAATTGTCCTTGAGAAGCCTTTTTTATCTTGCCTAGATGGCTGTTTGAATCTTGTGCGAATTTTATCGCTGCATTTCTAGCATTGAGCGTTGCTTCTTCTATCATTTGAGGTTTTATCTCATTTAGCTTGGTGTAAAGGTATTCTATGTCATAATTATCGATTTTCGTTACTATGCCAAATTTTGCAAGACTTGAAATGTTTTCTAGTATGCTTTTTCCAAGTTTTACGTTTTGCGTATAGATGAGTAAATTCGCAGTGCCTATGTATCGGTATGTAGCTTGAGTGTCGTTGCCATAAGGATCGCTTAAACGATCTATGATGTTTGGCGAGTTGTAGCTGATCTCATCTTCTTTTACACCTTGTTTTTTTAAAAATTTAATGATATTTTCTTTATCTTGTTCTAGTTCTTCGTATAAATTTGTAAGATTGTTATTTGATCTTGTGAATTTTATAGGAAGTATCAAAGTATCTGCTTCGACTTCTTTTTGGCTTAAACCCTTTACACTTACACTTCTTTCAAGTGTTTTAAAATCACTTAAAGCCTTATTAAATCCAAAAGCTAGAATCAAACTTGCCAAAACTATGGCTAAAGCCATAAAAATATTATTTGTTTTCATTTTTTCTCCTAGTTAAAAAATACACTCCATTAGCAACTAGCACACAAGCACACATTACAAAAGCAAGGATTATCGGCGTATTTGCGTTAATAGCTCCAACCACAAAAGAAATAAGCCCTGCAAAACCAAATTGCACCGTTCCAAGCACCGCAGAAGCAGTTCCGCTATGCTCTTTAAACCTTGCCATAGCCAAAGTCGTGGTATTGGGTGCGATGAAACCAAGCATAACGATACTTGTAAAAATACTAAGTTCAAAAAGTAAGAAATTTGGGTGAAAAAAGGCATTTACAAGCAAAATCACAGTCGATATAAACATTATCATCAAAGCTTTTGCTAAGATTTTTTCGCTTTCATATTTTAAAACCAATCTCGCATTGATATTTGCACAGATGACAAAACCTAAAGCATTTGCCCCAAAAAGCAAGGCAAATTTTTGCTCACTTAAGCCAAAAAACTGCGTAAAAACAAAGCTTGATCCTGTGATATAAGCAAACATCGCCGCCAAAGCAAAAGAAGCACATAGTATATAAACCAAAAAGCGTTTATCGCTTAAAACAAATTTGTAGCTTTTCATCGCTTCATGATGGGAAAATTTTTTGTTTTTAAGATGAGGCGCGGACTCTTTTAAGCCAAAAAGTATCATCAAAAAAAGCAAAATTCCCAAAGCAAACAAAGTCGCAAAAATACTATGCCATGAAAAATACTCTAGCAAAATTCCCCCAAAAGTTGGCGAAAGCATGGGAGCAAGAGAACTAAAAACCATCATCAAAGCAAAAATCCCTGCAGCTTCTTTGATCTCAAACAAGTCATTGACAATAGCCCTTGCGATAACCACACCTGCACAACCCCCAAGTGCTTCAAAAAATCTCAAAGCGATAAAAGCATAAATATCATCGATAATCACACAAAACAAACTCGAAACGATGAAGAAAAATATCCCTACCAAAGCTGGAATTTTACGCCCAAAAATATCACTTAAAGGCCCATATATAAGCTGTCCTAAAGCAAAAGCGATAAAAAAACTTGCGATGCTAAGTTGGGTTAAAAAAGAATTAGTTTGAAAACTTTGCTCCACATGAGAAAGTGCAGGCAAATACATATCTGTAGAAAGCGGTGCTATGCTTGACATCAAAGCAAGGATAATAATGAGTTTAAATTTAGCAAAGCCGTGAATTTTGGTGTGTTTTTGCATTTGTAATCCTAATTATTCTAAAAGAATGATTTTAACAAGTCAATCTTAGAATAATCTTTGTTTTTCTATGTTAAATTTAGGGAAAAATTCTAAGGAAATTTTTATGCAAAATTTAAACCAAAATGAACAAATCAAATGCCCAAGTTGTGGAAGTTTTATCGATATCAGCGCTGCTTTATATACTCAAATTTTAGATAAAGCTAAGCAAGAAATGCTAAAACAAAAAAAGGAATTTGATGATGAGGTAAATGCCAAAAGAGCTGAATATACCAAAGCTTTAAATGATTTAAAAACTCAAAAGATAGAACAAGAAAAATTCATAAGCGAGCAAGTAAGCCAAAAGCTTCTTTTAGAAAAGCAAAAATTTGAACAAGAACTTCTCATACAAAAGCAAAATTTCCAAAAAGAATTCAGCGAGAAATTTAACAAAGAGCATGAAAATGAAATGAAAATCATGCAAGAAGAACTTGAGAAAAAAAGCAAAGAACTTAGCGAGTTTTTAAGCATAAAGGCTGAAAATGAAAGACTTAAAAGAGAACAAAAAGAAAATGAAGAAAGATTGAAATTTCAAGCTAAAGAAGAGGCTTTTAAAGAATTTAAAGAACAAGAAAACAAAAATTTGGAATTTGAAAGAGAAAAAATGCGTCTTGAATTTCAAAAAAGCACTCAAGAGCAAGATCTTAAATACAAAGAACTAGAAACGAATTTTAAAAGCGTAGCTCAAAAGCTAGAAGACGCACAACGCAGGATAGAACAAGGCTCACAGCAACTCCAAGGCGAAGCAGCTGAACTACTCATAGAAGAATACATACAAAGTGAGTATTTAAGTGATGAAGTAAAAGAAGTGCCAAAGGGCGTAAATGGAGCTGATTGTCTGCATATAGTAAAGGATAATTTTGGAAATATTTGCGGAAGTATTTTGTATGAGAGTAAACGCACTAAAGAATTTAATAAAGAATGGCTGGATAAACTTAAACTAGATAGCATAGCTGCAAAAAGTGATATAGCGGTTTTGATTACAAAAACTATGCCAAAAGATAAAGAAAAAACGCATTTTAAAGAAGGAATTTTGATATGTACTTTTAATGAATTTAAAGGTGTTTTAGCAGTGCTTAGAGAAAGCATTATAAACGCTTATAAACTCAAAAATGCCCTGCAAAACAAAGATGAAAAAAATCACATTTTATACGAATACTTAAATTCTAAGGAATTTAACACGCAAATCACTTTTATACTCAAAACTTACCAAAATATGAAAGAAGAGTTAGAAGCTGAAAAAAGGGCTTTGCAAAATATATGGAAAAAAAGAGAAAGAGCTATAGAAAATCTAAGTTTTAATTCCACTGCCATAGTGAGTTCTTTAAATGCGATATTTAGCGACTTACAAGGTGGAAATTTGATAGGCGAAGAAGGGATTAAAAGTCTTGAAAATTTAGCCAAAGATGAGGATTAATTTTGGGCTTGGCCCAAAATTAATCATTCTCCTGGGAAGTGATTTGGATTTTTCCAAGGTCCGTATTTTACTTTTATGTATTCTTTAGGATCTAAATTTTGTTGCGGTGAGGCAAAATACTCAGGTTTTAATGATGGGGATTTGCTATAAGCTGTATCAAGTCCTGCACGATTTTCTGTAGTGGTTATAGGCATTCTTACAAAACCTGTATTGACATAAGCTGCTATATCTAGTGCATCTTCATCGCTTAATATAGGATTATCCGCACTCGCACCAAAAGGCATGGCTGATTTTAAAAATCTTGCTAAAAATGGTATCATAGCCATGTGTCCACCATCAGGATAGATAAGTAAAGATGGATATAAATGTCCGCTACCTTGTTTGTAATTATCATTTTTTACCCCAAGTCCTCTTTCGCCATGGCAAGCAACGCAATTTTCTTCAAAGAGCTTTTTCCCACGTACAGGGTCAGCTGGGCGATTTGGAAAATTCATCTTAGCAAAAAAATCTCCTTCAAGCTTTACGCCGTCTTTGATACCATAGGCTTCTTTTAGCCATTTAAAATAAGCTAAAATTGCTTTCATTTCTTTAGAATCATTAGGAAATCTATGAGAGTCAGTTCCGCCCATTCCGCGAATTCTATCTTCAACAGAGATGATTTTCATCGTTTCTATATCAAGTCTTGGATAATTGTTTAGGACATTTAAAAATGGAATAACATATTTTTTTGTCCCTGGTAAACCATTGCCGTCATTGTCCATGTGACAGGAAATACAGTTTACTTCGTTGCTTGTCTTTTTTAGCTTGCTATAGGGTCCTAGAGTGCTTTCTGTCTTGCTTAAAAGCTTTATGCCATAACGGATTAAATCCCCTTGCTTGCCTTTTGGAACATCATTGATGCTTAAATTTTTATTTGGCCATTCTTGCACAGGTCTTTTAGAAAGTTCCTTAAAATACTCTACTCCTTCCTTGTCGCTTAATTCTTCTCCTACTTTGTAGTCACTCACGCTTTTAGCACTAAGACTCAAACTAAGACATAAACCAAGCAATAAAATGTGTTTTTTCATGATTTTCCTCCTTTTTATTTGTAGTTCAAATTGATTTTAGTGTATTTTTTCTTAAATATTAAGCATAATAAGAATAATTTAAATAAAATTAAATTTTAAAGTGTTACTAAAAGTAATATATTTTTAAAGTATATAATTAATATTTATTAAAATTTTATGATATTAACTTTATGTTAGTTATTTAAATAGTTTATTTTTTATAGAGTTTAGATTTTCTTCTAGATTTTTGAAATTGTTTTCTAAATCTTTTTTTATATCTATAAAGAAAGGATTGCTTAAAGTAGCGATAAGATAATGATTTTCTTTAGAAAAGATATGATTTAAAGTGAAATTTTTATCTTGAAGTTTGATATAAATTTGTTCTTCGTTTTCAAAGCTAGGATTTTTGTTTGCACTTAAAATTTCGAGTAAAATTCCGCAAAAAAAGCGTTTGTTTTCGTCCAAAAACTGAATATCGTAAATTTTAAAATCCTTAAATTCAAAGCAGTTTTGACTTTTAAATTCTTTCAAATCCTTTGTAAGTCCTAGTTTTAAAAAGTCTTTTTGGCTTAAACTTTGCTTTTTAAATTTCGCCCCAAAACGACGCAAAAATAAATTTAAAGCGTCAATTTGTAATTCTTTTTGTGCGAGTTTTAGTTTTTTGGCTGTAAAACGAAAGAAAAAAATACCTACAAAAACAGCTAAAATTACTGCAATTAAGGAATCTCTTATAAAAACAAAGGCTAAAAAGCCTACAAGCAAGGCTTCGATAATGCTTAGGAATTTTAAGATCCCTAAGCGTTTAAGTATATAAAGTCTATTATTTTCTAAGCTTTTTAAATCCATTAAGATTTTGCTTTTTCCATTCTTTTTCTTTGAGTTGGATCAAGATAGCGTTTGCGAACACGCACATTTACAGGCGTAACTTCTACAAGTTCATCTTCTTCTATCCACTCTAAAGCTCTTTCAAGGCTTAATTTTCTAGGTGGTACAAGCTTGATTGCATCATCGCTTCCGCTTGCTCTTACATTGGTAAGATTCTTTCCTTTGATAGGATTAACATCTAAATCATTTGGACGAGAGTGCTCACCTATAATCATACCGGTATAAACTTTAGTTTGAGGCTCTATGAAAAGCACTCCACGCTCTTGAAGGTTAAACAAAGAATACCCTAAAGCTACGCCATTTTCCATAGAAATTAACGCTCCATTGTTACGCTTTTCAACCGCACCACTAAAAGGACGGAATTCTAAAAAACTATGATTCATCACGCCTTCGCCTTTAGTATCGGTTAAAAACTGGCTTCTAAAACCTATAAGTCCGCGTGCTGGAATTTCAAACTCAAGTCTTGTTTGTCCATCGCCTGTTGGTGCCATAGTTTTCATTTCAGCTTTTCTTTTGCCAAGTTTTTCTATTACCGCACCACTAAATTCCTCAGGCACATCGATAACTAAATGTTCAAAAGGTTCTGTTTTAACCCCATCTTCAACCTTTACGATAACTTCAGGTCTTCCCATGCAAAACTCAAAACCTTCACGACGCATATTTTCAGCTAAAATAGTGATTTGAAGTTCACCCCTACCGCTTACTTTAAATTTACCTTCGCCTGTGCTTTCGTATTTCATAGCAATATTAGTTTTCATTTCAGCTTCTAAACGTTCAGCAATTTTATTTGAAGTTACATGTTTTCCTTCAGTTCCTGCTAATGGGCCATCATTTACAGAAAATACTATGCTTAA
Source organism: Campylobacter sp. BCW_6466 (assembly GCF_001762835.1). Classification (NCBI taxonomy): domain Bacteria; kingdom Pseudomonadati; phylum Campylobacterota; class Epsilonproteobacteria; order Campylobacterales; family Campylobacteraceae; genus Campylobacter; species Campylobacter sp. BCW_6466. The sequence continues at coordinate 86,349 of NZ_MJXO01000072.1, read as the reverse complement.
AGTTGGCTCTTCAATGTGCAAAGGATCAAGTGGCATAGGATTGTTTGGATCTACAACGCTATCACCCACATCTAAAGCTTCAAAACCTGCTATAGCTACGATATCTCCACTTCCTGCTTCTTCAATATCCATTTTTTCTAAGCCCATAAAGCCAATGAGTTTTGAAATTCTACCATTTACTTTGGTGCCATCAGCTTTTGCAAGCATTACGCTTTGGTTTTTCTTCACAACCCCATTGAAAATTCTAGCAATGCCTATTTTACCTACGAAATTATCATACCCTAAAGTGAAAACTTGAAGTTGTAAAGGATTGTCATTTGTGCCACTTGGTGCTGGAACGCGTTCAAGTATGGTTTTAAAAAGTGGCTCCATATTATCACTTTCATCGTTTAGATCAAGCTTAGCATAACCATTTTTTGCTGCAGCATAAACTATGGCAAAGTCGAGTTGCTCATCGTTTGCATCTAGGGCTACAAAAAGATCAAAAATTTCATTGATCACTCTTTCAGGATCAGCAGCTGGTTTGTCGATTTTGTTGATTACAACTATAGGTTTAAGCCCTAAAGATAAAGCTTTTTTAACAACGAATTTAGTTTGTGGCATAACACCTTCTTGAGCATCTACTAAAAGCAAAACTCCATCAATCATTTTTAAAACGCGTTCTACTTCTCCGCCAAAATCAGCATGCCCTGGAGTATCTATGATGTTGATTTTTGTGCCTTTGTAATTGATCGCTGTGTTTTTTGAAAGTATGGTAATACCGCGTTCTTTTTCTATATCGTTGCTATCCATAACGCGTTCTGAAATTTGTTCTCTTTCGCTAAAGGTGCCTGATTGTTTTAACAATTCATCTACCATAGTGGTTTTACCATGGTCAACGTGAGCTATAACTGCTATATTTCTAATGTTTTCCAAATTTTCTTCTCCAAAGCTAAATTTTTAAAAGCTTAGATTATACAAAAATTTAACTTAAACTACAAAGTATCAAAACTTGGAACACTTCTTGCTTCAAAAACTTATGAAATTAAAATTTTAAAAAGGAAGTTAAAATGTCAAAACCATTAAATGAAGAGATTTTTGTTGAATTTAAAAGCGATTTAGCTGAGAGAAAAAATGAAGTTTTGCTTCAAGTTTTAGAACTTTTAGAAACTTTTAGATCAGATGAAAACGAAAAAATGGCAAGAATTTCAAGCGAGCTTACAGAAATTTTAGAAAATGAAGAAAATTTAGAGAAAATTTTAAATGCTAAAAATTTAGAAGAGCTTTTAAATATCTTAACTGCTTTAAATGAAGATAAGATGATTAAAGTATATGAAGATTCTTATTTGAAAGAAAAATTTCCTAATGTAATGGTAGATAAATTTTTAAAATAATTTTTTTGAAGGAAAAGTGATGTCAAATTTAGCTCCGCAAAATGATGTTTTAAATCTTACGCCGAGTAAAACTTCTACTACTAGCAGTTCTTTTAGCAAAACCAGTAAAAATAAGGAACATGAAAGTAGCGATAGCAAAAATTCAACTAAAGATGATACGGAGAGTTTTTTAAATTCTTTGCTTAATTCTATCGATGAAACCAATGAATTTTTACCTGATCATATGAAGATCAGTCAAAAAGAAGTTGTTAATGAAGCGATGAACAGACTTCAAAAAGGAGCTTTTGATGAGAGTGATAAGATAAGCATTTTCGAATCTGCTTCTTTTATGCAAATTCTTTCTTTGTTGGATAAGCTAAAAACAGATACAGCAGATGTTAAACTGGCAAATCTTTCTACTCAACTTTCGAGTCTTATCAAAACAGAGGCTAATTTTAATGCTTTAAAAGGCGCATCAAATCTTAGTGAGCTTTTGGACATAGCTAAAGATCTGGGCTTAAATGTAAAAAATATTAAAGTAGATCGTCTTCTTGATCTTAAAGCAACTTTTCCAAATTTAGATAAGGCTGATTTTTTTAAAGGTGCTGTGGATAATGTTTTTAAAGAAATCATCAATAATAAAATTTCCAATATGAGTAAAAATTTAAATCACAATTTACAAAATACAACTCATACTACAAGCACTCATTCTACGCAAAAAACAAATTCTAAAGATAGCGGTTCTTTGCTTTCTCAAACTTTAAAAAATTTAGATTCCATGCTTTCATCCAAAGAAAGCAAACACGAAAAAAATGATAAAGTTAAATCAAAAATAGAAGAAGATACTACAGATGCTAAAAATACTTTAAAAAATATCAAAAATGATGAGTTTGCAAAAAATTTAACAGAAGAGTTAAATATAAAAGATAAAAAAAACCAAGATAATTTAAATAAAGATAACAATCTTAAAGATTTGATTAAAGATAGTACAAAACAAGATAAAAATTTAAACAAAGAGTTAAAAGACAATGCAAGCACTCAGGAGCTTACAAATCTTAAAGATTTAAATAAAGAAAACAAAGATTTTAATAAAGAGTTAAATAAAAATCAAGAAAAAAACAATTTAAATCAAGAGAATATACAAGATCAGAATAAAAATTTAAAGAACAATAATCAAAATTTAAATCTTGATAAAAATTCAAATAAAGAAATTGTCAAAGATACTCAGAATTTAGTTTCAAATTTAACACAAAAAGATTTTAGTTTAAATAAAGAGCCTAAAAACAACAACAAAGAAAATAAAGATATAAAACAGAATTTCTTTGATCAAAAATTAAATTTTGAAAATTTAAATAAAACTCAAGTAGTTCAAAACAAAGAGAATAATGCTAATTTTAACAACAATACCAATAAAGAAACTTTTACTCAAGAGCAAACAAAAACGCACAGTGAAAATGTAGATAAAAATAATTTAGATGACTTAAATTCTTTAGTCAAAGATTTAAGTAAAGTAACACAAAACAATGCTCGCAATATCACGCCTAAAGAGACTTTGCAGTATTTTTCACAAGATTTAAAAGAGGCTGTAGATCAATATAAAGCGCCTATCACTAAACTTAGTATCACTCTAAATCCTAATAATCTTGGAGAAGTGGAAGTAACTTTGATACAAAGAGGTAATAACCTTCATATCAATTTCAACTCCAATACCAATGCAATGAATTTGTTTATCCAAAATCAAGTCGAGTTTAAAAATTCTCTTGTAAATATGGGATTTACTGGACTTGAAATGAATTTTAGTGATCAAGGTAAAAGAGAGCAAAATCAAAATCAAGGAAAAAATCGTAGTGGATATGGTTTTAAAGATGCTTTAGATGGAAAAAATGAAAGTGAAAAAGTCAATCTAGAGCTTGTTTTAGCGAAGTATTTCTAAGTTGGAACACTTATTGCTTTTAATTAAAAAAGACTGAATGTAAAAAAAGGATTTTATCATGGCGACAACAAATTGGAATAGCAATCTTAACTGGACAAATACTGCTAATACTAACCAAACAAGCAACAAGGATACGAAAGTGGATAATTCATCTAGTAGCAATAGCTCTGGTGTGGTTAGTAATCCAAATGCTACCTTAGATAAAGATGCGTTTTTAAAACTTCTTTTGATAGAGCTTCAACATCAAGATCCAACAGATCCTATGGATAGTGATAAAATGCTTACACAAACCTCACAGCTTAGTGCACTTGAAATGCAACAAAATACCAATACAACTATGCAAAAAATGGTTGAAACTATGGAAAAACTTTCCAATTCTTTTAGTACGAGCATGAGTACTGCAGCAGTGGGAGCTATAGGAAAAATGGCTACGGTAAATGAAAACAAAGTCAAATTAACAGGCGCGGATGAGGTTATTGCACTAAAAATGTATTTGCCTGAAGATTCGGATGATAAAGGAATCACCTTAGAGGTTTATGATAAAAATAATAAGTTGGTATTTAGTGAAAAAAGTAATGAGGGAAAAGAAGTATCAAAAGGTTTATTTACATTAGAGTGGCCTGGTAGAAATAATGATGGTGTTTATGCTGGGGATGGAGAGTATAGTGTTAAAGTGGTTTATAATAATAAAAACGGGGAAAAGATCACTGCAAATTATGGAACTTATCCTATAGAGGGTATTAAATTTGTTGATGGGGTTGCTTATGCAAAAATGGGTGGTCAATATGTAAGTTTTGATGATATTGGTGAAATTAGTGATTATAAACTTGGTTCATCTTCAACTTCCGTTGGAGATAGTTCAGGTGGAGACTCAAGTGATGGAGATTCTTCTAATTCTGGATCTACAGAAGAAGGCGACAAAGAGGAAAAGGCATAAGCCATGATGAATTCATTTTATAATGGAATTTCTGGAGTTAAAACAAATAGTTTTGGTATTGATATTTATGCAAATAATATAGCTAATGTTAATACTACAGGTTTTAAGTATTCTGATGCTCAATTTAAAGATATTTTTTATAGCACCATAACTACTCAATCAACTAATCCTGCTCAAGGTGGATATGGCTCAGGATCAGCTTCTTCTAATGTGGTTTTTGAACAAGGTTCTCTTGTGGCAAGCGATAGCGAATTTGATGTGGCTTTACAAGGAAAAGGATTTTTTGGGGTTTTGGGAGCGGATGGTAATGCTTACTATACTAGAAATGGATCGTTTAAAAGAGATGCAAATGGATATTTGGTAGATTCTTATGGAAATTTTGTTTTAGGAACAATGAACCCTGCTTTTACCGGTATCAACTATAGCGATAGGGTTGCGGGGCTTATGGGGGATTATCTTAACACAGGAACTCCGGTAAATAATGGTTTTACCGTAAATTCAAATAATTCTTTCGGTATAGGCACAACCGCTTCTCAAGGGGCTATTAAAGTACCTGTGAATATGTATTTACCTCCTCAAGTAACTCAAAATGTAAAATGGAGTGGAAGTTTAAATACTAACACAACAACAGAAGTGGTCAAAGTGGATCTTGATCCTGGTAAATTTAACATTACAAAAACCGAAGATGGAAAATATGTAGTTAGCGGTAGTGTTAGCAAAGAAGATGTGTTTAGTGCTAAAGTGGGTGATAGGATCATTTTAAATTTCACTGACGATAATGGCGTAAAAAAAAGCTTTGAAGCAACTTTAGATGAAAATCTTAATTTTAAAAGCAATGAGCTTGATTTAAAGGGTTTGGATGAAAATAGCATCAAGCTTGATACAGCTCAAATTTCGACAGAACAACAAAAAGCCAATAAAGATATTTTAGAATCCCCTATTTATAATGCAGATGGAAGTAAAAGTACTTTAAGGGTTACGCTTGAAAGGGTTTTGCCGCAAGAAGGCGATAATATACAATATAAAGCCATTGCCCAAATTTATGATTCTAATGGCAATGCCGTAGGCAATCCAACTGAAGGAAATATGGTTTTTGATAAAAATGGTGCTTTGCTTCAAAACAATATTACAAGCATTGCAAACCCAAATGGCGGAACAATTAATATTGATTTAGGCTCTCCTTATGATGCTAATAAACCTGGTTCGGGTTATAGTGGGATTTATATTAAAGAAGGCGTTGAAAAAAATGTAGTTACACAGCAAGATGGTGTAGCCGAAGGATTTTTTAAGCAATATGATATATCTGATGATGGAAGTATTGTAGCACAATTTAGCAATGGTAAAAATGCCATAGTTGGAAAGCTTGCTTTATATAATTTTATCAATGAGCAAGGATTGGTTGCTATGGGCGATAATATCTTTGCTGCAACAGCTAATAGTGGTGATGCAAGTTTTATTATGAAAAATGGACAGATTATTAATACAGCTAAATTTAAAGGTGGTTTTTTAGAGCAATCTAATGTTGATTTAAGCGTAGAGCTTTCAAATCTTATAGTAACTCAAAAAGCCTTTGATGCAAGCTCAAAAAGCATTACCACAAGCGATCAAATGATACAAAAAGCTATTAATATGAAAAGATAATTTTTAGGAATTATCTTTTTCTAATTTTTCAAAAATAATTTTAATTTCTTCTATATCGCTTTCACTGTAATCCTGACTTGATTTAATATAGCTTGCTTGTTGTCCTTTTTCAAGGTATAAAACCTTTTCATAATCTTTTAAATTTATATGATGTTTTAGTTCAAGGTCGGTGTTTGTTTTAGGATAAAATTTTAAAAAATTATCCTCTCCAATATTTTCGGCTTTTATGTATATTTTTACATTATAAACCATTTCATCTAAAAAATTTAGCTTTGCGTCAATATGATATTTTAATTTTATAAGTTTTTTATATAAGACGCTAAGATGATTGTATTTTTTTATGATATCATGATAAAGATTTGAAAATTTCATATCTATAGCATTAAGTTTTTCAGCTTTTTGAAGTTTGATAATCTTGATTTGATTTTTGACTAGATAATCATAGTAATTTTGCATTTGACTTATGATATTATCAAGTTTACTCTTTGTTTTAAGGCTTAAATTTGTAAGATTTTCAGTTTCTGAGTTTGATTTATTGTTAATAAAATCTAGTGGAGAAATTATAATATTATTTTTAAATTTTATATTATTTGTTATGATTAGATTTTTTTTGGGGTATAAGATATTATCTGCTAATAAATTGCAAATATAGATATTTTCTGCTTCTATTTTTCCACCCATGCAATTTTCAACAAATACATTTTTGGCTATAACTATCCCGTTTTCTAAATTTTTTATATACACAGTATCAGCTTGCAAAGTGCCTTTGTGTGTTGTAATAAAAATATCTTGTGCAAAAATTTCGCTTTTTGCGTGAGTTAGGCCTTTGATGCTAATATTTTTTCCGTAAAGTTTTGTCGCCCCAATGCTTCCATTTACTTTTATATCTGAAGCTTGAACATTTACAATGCCTGATTTAACAGCATCATCGCTTATATCAAAATAAGTGATTTCTAAGTTTATATTTTCATCGATATTTGTTTTGATTGAACCGGTTGTTTTAAGCCCTACTTGTGATAATTTTAAATCATTTGTAACGCTATATCCTGAACGACCTTTATTTAAAAACCCATAATTTGCACTAAAGTATTTAATCCTATCTTCTAATTCTTCTGTGTAAATACTTTCATCTTTTATGATAAAAGGATTATCAAAAAAAGCTATTGGATTTAAATGAAGGATTTCTCCTCTTAAATTTCTACCTTCTTTGCCAAGAATTCTATAAATGTATTCAAAAAGCAGTTCATCTTTTTGAATAGGTTTACAGTAGCCTCCTTCGTCATAGTTAGTATTTTCATCAAAACATGTTTCTTCAATATCTCGATGATAGATAACTTCATCGCTTTTGTGTTCAATCTTATCTACACCTTTGGCAATTTCAAGCTCTATTTCTTTAATAGATGGATTTTTTTGTATTGATAAGATAAAATCATCAATCTTGTCAAATAAATTTTTATCAAGTCTTAAGATTAAAAATTTTTGCTTGATCATTACTTTATAAATATTTTGCAAAATGTCAAATTTTAAATTTGGATAGTATTTAAAATTATCCAAAAAATTAATATTGACCTTAAGATAAGTTAAACTAGGATTAGATTTAAGCTTAACCACGAAACAGTTTTTTTGTGTTTTTGGATAAATTTCTATAAGAAATTTTTGCACCATGGTATTGTAATTTTTTACAAAAAAATCATCCGCATAAAATAAGTCAAAATCCTTTCTTTCATAAGTTTTTGTTTTTGCTGGTTTTATATTAGAACACAGAAGTTTAAAATCTATAATTCTAAAATCAAGAATTTGATCTGTGCTGGCTTGTTCATATTTTAAACTTTCAAAAGGATTGAAAGTTTCTAAAGTTTTTATTTCATAGCTCATCATTACACTCCTATGTTTTCGAGGATATGATTTAACATTTCATAATTTTGATTTAAATCAATATGATCTAAATGCACTAAAATTTGTCCACATTTTTCACATTTTAAAGTATTTTCTTTGCTAACAAGTTCTTCGTGTATGGTTTGTGGAACTGCATGAGTACGCAAATAACAGTTGCAAATATAATCATAGGTTTTTTCAGTCTTTAAATCTTGCCTAATCGATTTTAATTTTATGTATTGCTCTAGATTATAATGAATCTCTTGAAGATGTAGAGCTTTTTTTGTGAAGTTAGCTATCCATAAATCTTCAATAGCAAAATGATCTAAAATCCAATCTTTGGTCAATGTTGAAAGTTCAAATGACATTTTAACAATATCATTTGAGTGTTCTAAAAGTTCTTTAGTCTTTTTTAATAATATTTGATGAGATTTTCTATGTTCTTCAATCAAAGGAAAATCAATGCTTTCCATAAATTTTTCTTCATCTTTGAAATGAATTTTTACATATTGGAATAACTTTGTAAGAATTTGTTTTAAATCATTTTTGTGTTGCACATCATTATCTTGAATTTTTAAAGCTAAATCGTTTGCAATTTCAGCAATTTCAAAAATTAGTTCGTGTTGTTTATCTAATTGCATGTTTTTAATGCTAAAATCTTTACTCCATTTAACTTTCATGATTTTTCCTTAAAAATTTATATAATATATCTATATAATCGTATTTCCTTGAAAAAAACAATAATTTTGCAAATTAAATTTAAAAATTTATATAAAATATAACCAATTTGTTACATATTTATACATTTTTATATTTAGTTTTTATAGCTCAACACTTTTTAAGTATATTATGATATAATTTCTTTGCCTTTTCTTAGACCTGTGCAATGCTATTTTTAAGCACCGCTTCAGGGTGGGAACACAGCAGAGCACTTGATTTTAGTGTGTGCCGCAGTTATCTGGGGAAGGGTTTTCTTCATTTAAAATTCCCTATTTATTTTTCAATTAGACTAGCTTCTTTATAAAGTAAAAATTATGTATATTTGTAACAATAAATTAAAAATTTATTTAAAAATTATAATTTTAAGATTTATTAAAATATTAGTTAACTAGAATTTAAGCATTGTAAATTACATTACCAATATCAAAGGATAAACAATGGATAGAAAGAAAATTCCCTTGTTGGTGCTGTGTATTTTAATTGCAGCTGTGTTTTGGCTTATACCTACTCCTGTAGGTTTGGAAGATAATTCTTGGCATTTTCTTGGGCTTTTTATTGCTGTGATTATGGCAGTGATTTTACAAGTAATGCCTTTGGGGGCTGTTTGTATGGTAGCTATTGCCATAGTAGCTCTTAGCGGCATTACCACTACCCAAAGTTCTGTGCGTGCTACACATATAAAAACTCTTGAGGGAATTGTTTTAAGAGATAATTCTAATATCTATAAAACAACTATGGATGAGGCAGTTGAAGCCACTATTTTGCAGGCTTTAATCAATGCTAATATAAGTAGAAATTTAAAAGCAAAAGTTAATGAAATTTTAAAATCAAGCACAGATATAAATTACCAGATTGAAAATCTAAGTAAAATTTACACCAAGGCTACTTCAAAAACTTCTACGCAACAACTTATTGATGAGACTAAAATTTCAGCTTTAAATACTTTAGCACTTGATTTTTTATCTCAAAAGAGTATAGATGAAAAGGTAAATACTGCTATATCAAATTTAAAATCTAAAACAGGTATAAAAGATGCTTTAAGTGGTTTTTCAAATTCTCTTATTTGGCTTATAGTGATTTCTATTATTGTGGCTCGTGGAGTTATTAAAACAGGACTTGGAGAGCGTTTGGCTTATCATTTTATCAGTATTTTTGGTAAAAAAACCTTAGGTATTGCTTATTCTATAGCTTTTTGTGAAACCATTTTAGCTCCAGTTGCTCCTTCAAATACTGCAAGAGCAGGGGCTATCATAAATCCTATAGTTCAAGCTATTGCAAGAAGTTTTAAATCCACTCCTGAAGATGGAACGCAAAATAAAATAGGTACTTATCTTTCTTTGGTAAATTATCAAGCTAATCCTATTTCATCAGCTATGTTTATTACAGCTACAGCTCCAAATCCTTTGGTGGTTGATCTTATAGCACAAGCTACAAATTTAGAAGTGCATTTAACTTGGGGGCAATGGGCTTTAGGAATGTTTTTACCTGGTATAGCTGCTATGCTTTTGATGCCTTTGGTGCTTTATTTTCTCTCTCCACCAGAAATTAAATCCACGCCTAATGCTTCCACTTTTGCTAAAGATAAATTGAAAGAACTTGGAAAAATGAAAAATAGTGAAAAAATCATGCTCAGTGTTTTTGTCTTGCTTTTGCTTTTATGGGCTGGGACTTTTGGTTTGCTTTTTGGAATTTCTCTTGATGCGACTAGTGTGGCTTTGCTTGGGTTGTCTTTGGTGTTGATTAGTGGAGTTTTAACTTTTGGGGAAGTTTTGGCTGAAAAAGCTGCTTGGAATACTTTAGTATGGTTTTCAGCTCTTGTAATGATGGCAACTTTGCTTGGCAAACTTGGTGTTACTCAGTTTTTAGCTGAAGCTTTAGGTGAATTTGCTTCTGCTATGGGACTTGGGGAAATTTCTATTATGATATTTTTAAGCCTTGCTTTTTTATATACGCACTATTTCTTTGCTTCTACTACAGCTCATATATCAGCAATGTTTTTTGTTTTTTATAGCGCAGGGCTTGCCTTAGGAACACCACCACTTCTTTATGCTTTTATTATGATAGCTTCAGGTAATGTTATGATGGCATTAACTCACTATGCAACAGGAACAGCTCCTGTTATTTTTGGAACAGGCTATGTAACTCTTAAAAAATGGTGGAGTATAGGTTTTGTGATTTCCATAGTTGATATAGTAGTGATGATAGCTGTTGGACTTATTTGGTGGAAAATTTTAGGATTTTATTAATAATTTCTAGGAATTAATTCCTAGAAATTATTCTATAAAACCGCTTGCTATGACTTTATCATAATCATAAAAGACTGCCATTTGTCCGCTAGCAAGTCCATAAACAGGATTTTTTAGAGTGATTTTTGCACTTTTATCTTCATAAATTTCTACCTTGCAAGGTGTAGATTTTGAACGATAGCGGATTTTTACTTCGCAATCAAGCTCTTTAGCATCTATAAAAAGATTGATATTTTTTAGCTTAAATTCACTGATTTTAAGTTCTTCTTTGGTTCCTACGATGATTTGATTTTGCTTAGGATTGATTTTTAAAACAAAATGTGGTTCATGTGCCCCACGCACTTCAAAGCCTCTTCTTTTGCCTATAGTATAGTGCATATAGCCCTCATGTTTGCCTACTACTTTTCCGCTGCTATCTAATACTTCTCCAGGAATTTTTGTATCCATAAACTGATCTAAAACTTGCACATAAGTATCTTCAACAAAGCAAATTTCAGAACTTTCCTTTTGAGTGGCAAAAGATTTTAAAACCTCTATAGTGGAAGCAAATTTTTTCACATCTTCTTTTTTCATTTCGCCTAGCGGAAAAATAAGATATTTTAAAGCTTCTTTATCTGCACTGGCTAAAAAATAGCTTTGATCCTTGCTTTCATCTACTGCGGTTTTTATTAAGTTGTTTTCAAGTCTTGCATAATGCCCCGTGGCAAGTTTTTCACAACCTAAACTTTTAGCAAATTCTAAAAGTTTTCCAAGTTTGATAAAACGGTTACATAAAGCGCAAGGATTTGGTGTTTTACCCTCTTTATAAGTATCTACAAAAGGCATATAAACTTTGTTTTTAAAATCTTCTTGTAAGTCTAAAATATGATAAGGAATTTGTAAAAAATTTGCAACTTTTTCTACTTTTTTGATATTTTCTTCGTGGTAATTTGGTTTGCCATGAAGCTTCATATAACAACCTATAACTTCATGACCTAAATTTTTAAGTTTATAAGCAGTGACTGTACTATCAACTCCACCGCTCATAGCGACTAGAATTTTCATTAAATTTCCTTTAAAGTATTAATTATAAAATTCAAGTCGTCAGTGATTTTATACTTTAACTCATCTCCTTTAGAAATCACTTCAAGTTTGAGCAAAGAATTTCTGACGAACTCATCAAAACCTCGCCAAAATTCACCCCCAAACAAAATAATAGGAACATCTTTTTTAAATTCTAGTTGTTTTAATGTAAGAATTTCACACAATTCATCAAGTGTTCCAAAGCCGCCTGGGAAGATCACAAAAGCTAGACTCTTTTCAATAAGAGCCATTTTGCGTATGGCTAAGCTCTCAAAAGTAATATTATATTCTACAAAATCATTAAGTTTTTGCTCGTGAGGTAAAAATATATTAAACCCTACAGAACTCATTGAATTTGTATTATTTTTTTGTGAAAAAGCACCTTCGTTGGCTGCACGCATAATACCTCCTCCTCCACCGCTTATCACACAAAAACCATTTTGAGCACATTTTTGTGCCAAAATTTTAGCCTGCTGATAATAAAAATTATCTTCTTTAAGTCTTGCTGAACCAAAAAAAGTAACAGCCTTTTCTAGTTCGGGTATATTTTCAAATTTTTCAACATCTTTTATGATTTTTGTATCCATCAAATACCTTTTTTAGCAAAACTATAAAAAATGATTATAGCTAATTTTTTTAAATTTATAGAGTAATTTTATCTTAATTGCTCTAATCTTTCTTTTTTAGATCCGATTTCTGTGATTTGAACACCAAAGTTACCATCGACAATTACTACTTCACCATAAGCAATTCTTTTATCTCCGATTAAAATTTCAAGCGGATCATTTGCAAGTTGATTAAGCTCTACAACTGAACCTATATCCATAGTTAAAACATCTTTTAAAAGCATTTTTTTATTGCCTATACGCACACGAACAGGTAAGCGTACATCCATGATAAGATTGATATTTTTAAGTTCTTCGCTAAGCATGATTGTTTTTTCTTCAGTATTGTGATTAGAATCAGTGCTTACATTTCCTGTTTCAGCAGGTTTCCCGCTTAGGATGTTATGGAGTGTTTGATCCATGGCTAAAGAAACTTGTTCTTCTAAATCGCCTATTTTTACATCATATAAAAATAATTTTTTAAAATCTTTAAAATCTACGCTTTCAGGCACAAATTCACAAGATTCTATACTAAAATCCATTTTTGGAATGTCTTTTTGGGCTCCTAAGGTTGTAGAAAATGCTGAAACGATGTTTTGGATAGCTTCTTTAGCTGCATCCATTTCATCAGGACCTAGTTTATCGTTTTTGGTGATCTCTTCTTCACCCATCATCCATTCACCAATAGCACTCATTAAAACAGCACCAGCTAAAATTCCTATTTTTCCACCATTTGCTATATCAAATATAGCATACACTAAAGGTGCTTTTAAAGTATCACTTGCATTGACATCAAATTCTTTATATTCGCTAAATTCAGCACTTTTTCCTGTTAAACCTTCAATGGTGCTGATGCATTCATTTGTAAACATTTTTAAAAAATCATTGATCATATTTCTTCATCCTCCTCTTCAGGCTCATCATAAACACTAGCTTTAGCTTTACGTTCTTCTTCGTATTTTTCCAAAATTTCTTTGATTTCATCTTTATCTGTGCGTATGAGTTCTAAAATTTTAATAGATTTTCTAAAACGATGCAATCCAATTTGTGCTAAGAAAACATCTTTTTTATCGATGCTTACTATAGCTTTATCATCTGCTTCTCTATCAAGCCTTAAAATATCGCCTTGTTTAAGTTCTAAAAATTCATGAACATTAATTAAGGTTTTTCCTAAAATTGCCTCATATACCACTTCAGCACGACCGATTAAAGTTTTAAGTTCTTTGTTACGTGATTTTTTGGCTGAGGTTTCACCCATCATAATATCGCGGTTTGCCAAACGGCTTAATATACTTTCTAAATGCACTACAGGATAGCAGATATTTACCATTCCGCTTGAATTTCCTATGATGATTTCCATTACCACCATGATAACAATCTCATTTTGAGATACGATTTGTACAACATTTGGACTTGATTCTTTAGCTTCAATACTAGGATAAATTTCAGTTACAGTAGCCCAGCTTTCTTTAAGTCTTTGCATAATGATACGCAAAATAGAATCAAGCAAATTAAGCTCAATATCCGTAAGCTCACGCGAAGCTTCATAGCTATCACCTTGACCACCTAAAAGCCTGTCTATCATAGGAAAAGCTATGCTTGGATTGATTTCTAAAACACAGTTTCCATCTAAGGGTTTGATAGAAAAAACGTTAAAGCTTGTTGGACTTGGTAAAGACATTAAAAATTCTCCATAAGTCATTTGATCGACTGAATGAAGTTTAGTTTCAACAATACTTCTCATCATCGATGAAATTTGAGAGGCTAAATTTCTTGCTAATTTATCATGTATGCCTTTGATTGTCCTAAGTTGTTCTTTTGAAACTCTGTTGGGACGCTTAAAATCATATACAACGATATTTCTTTCATCTTTTTCATCTTTTGAATTTGAGGCTATGGGTGTGTCGGTGTTATCATCGACAACTTCAAGCAGGGCATCAATTTCTTCTTGGGAAAGTATCTCAGCCATTACACTAGCCTTTCTCTAAGTTTTTTAAGGAGTTTTTTGTGAATTTGTGAAATTCTACTTTCACTGATTTGTAAAATTTCACTGATTTCTTTTAGGCTTAATTCTTCATAATAATAAAGCTGAATAATTAACTGATCGCGCTCTTTAAGATCATCTAGCACTTTGTGAATTTTTTCTAAAAGTTCTTCTTTTTCAATTTTTTCTAAAGTATTGTCTTCGTTATAAAGTTCGATTTGCTCATCGATGGGCAGGGTATAGCTAATAGCATGAGCTGTTCTTACCTCTTTGATTTTTTCTACATCTAAATCAAGTTTTTTGGCTAGATACTCATCATCAGGTTCGCATTCATTCTCAAGGAAATATTCATCCATGATTGCATCAATATCTTTAATAATTTTGCGATTATTGCGACTCATTACATCAAGACTTCTAAGATAATCAAGCATAGAGCCATTAACTCTTTTTCTTGCAAAACCCCAGAAGTTATCATTTTGTTCTTTATCGTAACGGCGTGAAAGCTTTATCATTTCTTCAACGCCTATGCTAATAAGATCATTAACATCTATGCTTGAAGGCAAGCGTTCTTTTAGTCTAAAAGCCATAGCACGTAGGGCTGGCATGTAAGAAAGCACAAGCTCATCTTGCTCTTTCTTTAGCATTTGTGCATAAGCTTTAGGCGGCTCTTTTAGCATTTCTTCGTCTTTCTTTGGATTCATTTTTCTTTAGCTCTTCTCTTTCTTCATTGAGCTTTTCTAAAATTATATCCATTTTCTTTTCACGAATAACTAAATCGTTGATAATATTATTGCTAGTTTTTTCATAATCGTGTTTATTAAAGATTCTGCCACTAATTTTCTTTACATCTATAAAATTCATAATAGCAATATGAACAAAAACATAAAACATAAAAGTAATAAAACAAGTAAAAATCAGTATATCAAAGGCTTCATCTATACTAATAATGCTAAATGCAAGTCCTATAAAAAATCCACAAACAGTGAAAAATGCTACGTAATTTTCTGGCCTCATAATCTCTTCTCTTTATTGCTAAAATCTTTCAATAATTTTTCTAAAAAAACTTGAAAAACTACGATTTGAAACATTATCAAGCACTTTCCGTTCCAATCTATATAAAAGCTTGGAAGCTAGGGCTTTAAGCTCATCACTTGAGGCTGTGTTTTCATCGCTAAATAAAGTTCTTTTTTTAATACTACCACTTACATCTTTAGAAGCGCTTAAATGACCTAAGAATTCTAAATTTAAAGGATTTTTAATGTTTGCATCTGCAACTTTTTTAATATTTTCAAAAACTTTTAAAGCTTCATTTTCATTTTTTACAACATTAAAGAGCATTAGTAAATTTTCTTTTGTCTTAGAAGTTGTTTTTATGGTTGCATACGCATCAGTGATTGCTGCAGGATCAGGAACAGTTACTACTATAACTTCATCAGCCATTTCTAAAAAATTTAAAATATTTCCACCAATACCCGCGCCTGTGTCGATAATAAGAAAATCAAGCTCATCTAAAATACTTGCTTGATTTAAAAATCTCTCGTAAATATTTTTATCATTATATTTTAAAATCTCATCTCCACTTTCGCCTGGGATGAGCCATAAATTTGGCTTAACTTCTATTAAAATATCTTCCAAGGAGCATTCTCCACGTAAAACATGCAAGAGATTTTTTTGTATGCGTACATTTAAAATGACATCCAAATTTGCCAAGCCAATATCAGCATCAAAAAGCCCAACTTTATAGCCATTATTTGCTAAAACATTGGCTAGATTTGCGCTAATCGTACTTTTTCCAACGCCACCTTTTCCACTTGTAATAGCTATAAAATGAGTGTTTTGGGATTTTTTGGTTCCATTTTGACTCATGAGATTGCGAAGTTTATTTGCTTGGTTATTCATTATTTTTTCCTTTATTAAACCCTTCTAAAATACAATGAACTAGAAAATCACTATTGGCTACTTCTAAATCATCTGGCACTTCTTGTCCTGTAGAGAAAAAGCTTAGAGGAATATTCGTTTCATAAATAAGAGAGAAGATATTTCCAAAAACCTTTGTTTCATCAAATTTAGTAATAATCAAAGTATCAATATTTAAGAATGAAAAATTTTTATAAATTTCCATTAAATCTTCATGTTTGGTGTTTGCAGAAACCACTAAATTTACATCAATTTCTGCATTTGAGTGCATTAAAAATTCTTTAGTTTTAGAAAGTTTACTTTGATCGTATTGTGAATTTCCTATAGTATCAACCAAAATTACTTCGCAATTATTTAAGCTTTTTATCGCTTCATCTAAATCCTTTGGTTCTATGCTATCAATAATAGGAAGTTTCATCATTTTTGCATACTGAAAAAGTTGCTCAACCGCACCGATTCTATAAGTATCAAGCGTAATAATACCTGTTTTATAACGCTTATCTCCATAAGCATAGCGAAAAGCTAACTTAGCTAAGGTTGTTGTTTTTCCGACTCCTGTTGGGCCTACTAGCATCATGATTTTTTGTTTTTTTATATCGCTTTCAACACGACAAGGCAAGATATTTCTTAAAAGTGAGTGAAAATATCTTTGAACCGCATCTTTGTTGGTTTTCATAGCAGCTGGCATATTTTCTATAGTTGCCTTCATAATCGCTTCTAGATGATTTTCAAGCATTCCACTTTCTTTGGCTTGTTTATAAATACTTGCAAATTCAGGAGGTATCATAAGATTTTTTCTAGCTTCGGCTTTATCGTCCCACATCATATCTGCAAGAAGATCTATTTTATCGTTAAGCTTGTTGATTTGTTTTTCAAATTGCTTTTCAAAATTTTCTATTTTTTTATTATAATTTAGATTAGGGGTGTAATTTTCTAAAGGTGTGTTTGTGACTTTAGAAATTTCATTACTAACTTCACTTAGCTTTTCTTTAAAATCATCAAAGTCTAGAGTCTTATTTTGATGAGGGTTGATTTTGTTTTGTGGAAAATCTTGATAGGTTTTTTTAGTTAAGTCATTGTTTTTTACAGTGTTTAAATTTCTATTTAAGCGAGTATTTGAGAAATCCAAGACTACATCTTCATCTTCTTGAGGGATTTGAGATCTAATTTTTTCTTCTGCAAGAGAGGTAGAAGATGGTTTTGGCGAGCTTTTTTTTGCAGGTAAAGATTTCCCTTGTTTTTTTAAGTGTTCTTCATAGTCGCTTTCTTCTATGGCTACCATAACCTCATAAAGTGCATTGCGATTTAAGGTTTTAGGACGAATTTGTTTATTTGTTATAATTAAAGCTTTATCTCCGTAATCTTCTTTTACTTTGGGTATAATTTGTTCTGTATCTTCAACAGTAAAAGTATGTATAAGTTGTCCCATATTATATTCCTTATATCATGCCTAAAGGCAAAATTACACTCACTCTTTCTTTAGCCCCTTTATGAGGCACCTCACACCACTTATCACGCTTGACTTTTTGTGAAAAGTATAAAAGATCTAAATCAAGCGTTCTAGGAGCGTTTTTGAAAGTTCTCTTGCGTTTAAATTTTACTTCATAATAAAGTAAAACTTTCAAAAGTGCTCGTGCATGCAAATTAGTTTGTATCAACATAACAGCATTGGTAAAATCTTTTTGCTCTTTAAAACCAAAGGCTTCATTTATCAACATAGGAGATGTGGATAAAATTTTAAATCTTTTATCATCCATCATTACTCGAAAAAGCATATCAAATCTTTTTTTTTCAGGTTCTATATTGCTTCCTAAGCCTATAAGGGCTAAATATTTAAAAGATCGTATATTTTGACTAAAAAAAGGAAAAAAACGACTTTTTTCAAAGTGTTTTACTCCTTGAATTTTTAGCATTATTATTTATTCGTTTGTTGTGCTTGTTGCATCGCGCGCAAATTTTTTATTTGTTCGCAAATTTGAATTACGCCCATTAAAGCCAAGTGATAGCCAAAAGGACCAAAACCAACAATAGTTCCAGAACATACAGGTGCTATAAGACTTTTTTGACGAAATTCTTCTCTACGATAAACATTGCTAATATGCACTTCAATTGTAGGCAAAGCTACTGCTGCAATAGCATCGCGAATAGCTACTGAAGTATGAGTATAACCTGCTGCATTGATAATAATTCCATCAACTGTTCCAAGGCATTCTTGAATTTTATCTACGATTTCACCTTCAAAATTACTTTGGAAAAAGTCAAGTTCTACATTGTTTTGCGATGCTGCAAGTTTCATTTGCTCATGAATTTCTTCCATTTTCATAGCACCATAAATTCCCACTTCTCTTACGCCAAGCATATTAACATTTGGGCCTTGGATAATCATTATTTTCATGGATTTAACCTTAAAAATTTATTTTTAACCTTTTATTATAACATTTTAAAAATAAATTTTTGCTACAATGTAATTTTTGAAAGGAAAATCGTGTTTATAGCTGCTGCAAGATATCTTTTTTTATGCGATGAAGATTTTACAATACTAGAAAATCAAGCTTTTGTTTTTGAAGATAAAATTTTAGAATTGGGTGAATTGGATAATTTAAGAAAAAAATATCCCAAGGCTAAAATCATCAAAACACCTAAAAATTCGGTTATTTTACCTGCTTTTATAAATCCTCACACACACTTAGAATTTAGTGCAAATTCAACAACTTTACATTTTGGAGAATTTTTAATTTGGCTTAAAAGTGTTATAAATTCTCGTTCTATGTTAAATGCACAGGCCAAAGAAGAATTAATACTTCAAAGCATTAAAAAAATGCAAAAAAGCGGTATAGGCACTATAGGTGAAATTTCAAGTTTTGGGAGTGATTTAGATCCTTGTTTAAAGGCTAGTCAAAAGGGTATGCGTATAGTATTTTTTAATGAAATTTTGGGTACAAATGAAAATCAAGTTGAAGATAAAAAACAAGAATTTTTAAAAAGATTTGAAAATTCTTTGAAATTTAAAAATGATTTTTTTATTCCAGCAATTTCGATTCATTCTCCTTATTCAACTCATCCTAGTTTGGCTTATTTTGCTCTTGATTTAGCTAAAAAGCAAAATTTACTAGTTAGTACGCATTTTTTAGAAAGTAAGACTGAAAATATCTGGCTTAGAGAGTCTAAAGGGGGTTTTAAAAAATGGCTTGAAAATTTTACACTTCACCCTAAGCCTCTTTATACAGCAAAGGATTTTGCTAAACTCTTTAAAGGAGCAAGGACTCTTTTTACACATTGTGTTTATCTAAAAGAATATGAATGGTTAGATAAGAATTTACATTCTATTACACATTGCGCATTTTCAAATCGCCTTTTAAGTCAAAAAAGCTTAGATTTAAAAACAGCTTTAAAAAGTGGATTGAATATCCATTTAGGAACCGATGGACTTAGCTCAAATATTTCATTGTCCTTACTTGATGAAATGCGCGCGAATTTGCTTATACATAAGAATTTTGATTTATTAGAGTTAGCCTCTAAGCTTTTGCAAATGGTAACACTTTATCCTGCAAAGGCTTTAAATTTAAATTTAGGAGAGCTTAAAAAAGGTAAAATTGCTGATTTTAGCGTATTTGAGCTAGGAGAATGTGATAAAAAGCAAGCTCCTTTGCAGTTTATTTTAAATGCTAAGGAAGTGGATAAATTATTTATAAAAGGAAAAGAATGCAAATTTTAAAATCATTTTTTAAGGCTTTAGGATGCGGTATAAAATTTATCAATACTTATTTTAAAACCTTTGTTTTACTGTTGATTGTTATATGGATTTTAATGTCTAGTGCAAATTCAAGCTCCAACCTTGCAAATTTAGAACGTATTGATTTAAAGGGTGAAATTTTTGATAGCTCTGCGGTTTTAGAAAAAATTATCAATACTAAAAATGATAGCAATATCAAAGGAGTGCTTTTTGTTATAGACTCTCCTGGTGGAGCTTTTGCTCCTAGTATGGAACTAGCTCTAGCTATAAAGGATTTAAAAATTAAAAAGCCCGTGCTTGTCTATGCAAGCGGAACTATGGCAAGCGGAAGTTATTTAGCAGGAGTTGGAGCCAATAAAATTTTAGCCAATCCGGCAAGTTTTATAGGCTCTATCGGTGTGATTATGCAAGGAGCTGATTTAAGTGGATTGGCTAATAAACTCGGTATTAAAGAACAAACTATTCAAGCAGGTGAATTTAAAAGTGCTGGAACTTTTGCAAGAGCTTGGAATGAGAATGAAAGAAATTTTTTACAGGGTTTAATAGATCAAAGTTATGATCTTTTTACAGGTTTTGTTGCTAAGGAAAGAGCATTAGATCTTAACAAAAAAGATCAATGGGCAAATGCAAGAGTGTTTTTAGCTGCCAAGGCTAAGGAGCTTGGTCTTATAGATGAGCTTAGTAATTATGAAAATGCTAAAAAGGAGCTTGAAAAACTTGCTAATGTTTCAAATCCCGTTTGGAAAGAAGAAAATAAGATTGATAAATTTCTTAACCGCCTAGAAGGACAAGCATCAAACTTGATAAGTAAAAGCTTAATCGAAATCGCTTATAAGACTAATAGCAGTTTTATAAACGCTAGATAAAATATATAAATATTTTTATTTAATTTTTGTAATATTTTTATGCAATAATTATTTATATTTTAGATAAGGAGTAAAATAATGAAAAAAAATATTGTTTTTTTTGAAGTTAAAGGTGGGAGTGATAAAGGTGAAGATGGTTATAGAAAAGATACTATACCTATGGTAAATGCCTTAAAAGCTAAGGGTTGGAATGCTGAGGTGATTTTTTTTGAAGTGAGTAAAAAAGATGAAATTTACAAATATGTGAAAGAAAATTTTGATGGTTATGTTTCTCGCATCAATCCTGGCAATCTTAAAGAAGAAAATGAGTATTTTGATATGTTAAGAAAACTTTGTGCCGATAGGCTTGTAGGTATGCCTCATCCTGATGCTATGATAGGTTATGGTGCTAAAGATGCACTTACAAAATTAGCAGATACTGATCTTGTTCCAAGCGATACTTATGCTTACTATGATATTAAGACTTTTAAAGAAAATTTTCCAAAAAGTTTGGCTAAAGGTGAAAGGGTTTTAAAGCAAAATCGTGGCTCTACAGGAGAGGGAATTTGGCGTGTGAGTGTAGAGGGTAGCGTTAGTGGAGATAGTTTGCCTTTAAACACAAAAATCAAGTGTACGGAAGCTAAGGATAATCATGTAGAACATAGAGAGCTTGGGGAATTTATGGATTTTTGTGAGCAATATATCATAGGTGATAATGGTATGCTTGTGGATATGACTTTTTTACCGCGCATTAAAGAAGGTGAAATCAGACTTTTAATGCTTTATAACACTCCTGTAAATGTAGTACATAAAAAACCAGCCGAAGATGCCGATGCTTTTTCTGCTACGCTTTTTAGTGGGGCAAAATATCGTTATGATAAGCCAGAAGATTGGAAAACTTTGGTGGATATGTTTTTAGGCGAGCTTCCTAAGGTAAGGGAAAGATTAGGCAATTACGACTTACCATTGATTTGGACGGCTGATTTTATTTTAGATACTGATGAAAAGGGCAATGATAAATATGTTTTAGGCGAGATTAATTGTTCTTGTGTAGGCTTTACTTCTCATTTAGAGCTTGCTGATGAAGTGGCTTCAAATATTATTAATATTGTAAGTAAAACTAAGGCTTAGTTTTTAAGTTTAATGTCCATTTTATTATTGAAAAATGGACATTCTTTTTCTATTGTTTTTAAGTTTGAGCTATATTCTATTGGGAAAAAATTTTCACAAAATGAGCATTTTGTATCTTTGGTTAGTATAGGATAGGAATAGTCAAATTTATCCAAAATAAAATATTTTATTTTTTATCCATTAAATTTCCTTCTTTGACTAACTTATACTTTATTTATTATTTTAACGCATAAATAGTTAATTAGAAATTTTCTGAATATTTTTTATAAAACTGTATGGCTTCTTTACATTTTTTACATTTAAATTTTACACCCTTAAGTTGAATTTTTGATGAATTCCAAAAGGTACATCATGCATTTGTCCTACGCATTCACATGTATAAAGATAAACTACATTTTCATCATCTTTTTCTTCTTTGACTTCTTCAAAGCTTACTTCCCCATCATCTTCAGAAGCTAAAGAAGATCTTCTGTATTGTTCAACTTTCATATCTTCATAGAGTATATGTTCTAAAAGCAATTTTTTAGAAACTGTGTAAAGCTTCTCTTTTAAATCATTAGTGGTTTTTATGTTTTGTATAAGATAAGACATATCATGAACGATATTTTATACATGATTTTGTGTTCATTTAAACAAGGATAGTGAATTTATTGCATATAATCTTCTTCGTTGCTAAAATGTTCTTTTATTATAGTTAAAAAGTTCTATTAAAATTTCTTTTAACTCATCTCTTTGAACAAATTTATAAACCATATTTTCTATTTTTGCTGCAAGTTCAAAAAGTTTTTGGTGTTGAATGTCAATCATTGTGTCATGAATACTGTATTTTTCATTCCAAGTTGGAATTAGTTTATCCAAAAGCACCTTCTTTAATTTTTGTATTTAAAATTAATTTCATATATTTGAGTGAAATATTATATTTTATTAAAATATTATTAATTGAAAATTATTTATTTTATTTATATTTGTATAATATAAAAAATATATATAATTAATATTAAAAATTAAGACTTACTGATTCTAGTATAGAATCAGTAAATAATAATATGTGCAATTTGTGGCCCATGAACACCAAAAATAGTGATAAGTTCTATATCTGCTGTTCTTGAAGGCCCTGCTATAAATAAGATATTAGTAGGTAAGATTTCATTTTCTTTTTTTACCAAATTTAAAGCCTCGCTAAGACTTTTAACAACATTTTCTTTTTTAAGTAGCACTATACAAAGTTTAGGTGCAAGGCTTAGCATTCTAGGTTGAGTTTTGCTTGAAGGTACAAGTGCAACTCCGTGAGAGCTTACCCCTGCTCTTGCATGAATGATGGAAAAATCACTATGAAAAACCTCAGATCTTAAATTTTCGATTTCTTTATCAAAGCAAATCTTTTTTTCTGCTTTGATTTGTTCTAAATTTAAATTTAAATCTAGCCCATAAATCATACTTTTAAAGTCATATTTTGCGATAATTTCATTGATTTTTTCTTCTAAGGTATCTTTTGTAGCATTTTCAACGATGTATTTGTTATCATTCATTTTTTGTTTCATTTCTGCAAGCATATCTTGGGTGGTTTGGATATGTTCTACAGGATCTATACTTTCAATGCGTGTGAACGTTGTTTCTTTGTAAGCTTTTTTAAGATGTTCTAAAATACTTGCTTTACTTTTGCTTGAAATTTCATCGATTTTACTCATAGCTTACTCCTTCTAGTTTTTGCACTTCTTTATAAAGATCCATTTTAATTTGAGGTAATTCTTTAAAAGCGTGCCATTTTTTAATCACAGGTAAAACGCTTGCGAAATTTTGTACCGTCCAGTTGAAATAATGTGCTTTTGAAAGTGAAAAACGCCATTTATTGCCATTGGTTGCGATATTTTTAAATTGTTTAAAAGCAAAGGCTTCTAAGGCATTGCGATGAACATTATTTGCTCCTAAAGGTGGATTTTTACCTTGTCCTATTTTATCACATCTTAATTTGCGAATAAGATCAGCCAAAGGAATTTGCACTGGACAAACTTCAGAACAACGCCCACAAAGTGAACAGAAATTTAAAATATCTCCTGTATGATCTATACCAAAAATATTAGGACTGATTACTTCTCCTATAGGTCCTGGATAAGTGGTTTGATAGGCATGTCCGCCGATTTGATCATAAACAGGGCAAAAATTCATACAAGCCCCACATCGAATACAACGCAAAGCCTCATAATAATCCTCATGAGCTAACATTTTAGAGCGATTGTGATCAAATAAAATCACATGCACTTCTTTAGGACCATCTAAATCCCCATTTTTTCTAGGGCCTGTAATGATATTATTATAAGTTGGTATAAATTGTCCTGTGGCTGAAGGAGTGAGTAAAGAAACCATAGTAGCCGCATCTTCAAAGCTTTCCATGACTTTTTCTATGCCGCAAAGTGCGATATGAATATCAGGTGCTGTAGTGCACATTCTACCGTTTCCTTCATTTTCTATAAGCCAAAAAGCTCCTTCTCTTGACATGGCAAAATTGACCCCACTAAGTCCAAGTTTTAAGCCTTCAAAATCTTTTCTTAAATGCTCTCTAGCTACCGCATTTAAACTTTCAGGTTCATTGTTTTCTAAATTCGCTCCTAATTTTTCTTTGAAAATTTCTCCGATTTCATGGCGGTTTCTATGTATAGCAGGTACAACTATATGTAAAGGAGGCTCTTCATTAAGCTGTAAAATAAGCTCTCCAAGATCGGTTTCTATAGCTTTTAAACCTTTTTTTTCTAGGTAGTGATTTAGGCCTATTTCTTCGCTTGCCATAGATTTACCTTTTAAAAGCTTGGTAATATTTTTTTCTTTCATGATTTCATAGACGATTTCACAGGCATCTTCATCACTACTTGCCCAATGCACTTTAATGCCATTTTTTGTAGCATTTTTTTCAAATTCTAAAAGCCTTTCTTCTAAACTCATTAAGGCATTGTTTTTAGCTTGTTTAGCTTTAGCTCTTAAACCCTGCCAGTCTTTAAATCTAGCATCAATAACATTGAGTCTATTTTTTTGTAAAGTATGCATGGCAGTCATTAAATTTTCTTGCATTTGCTTGTCATTGAGTTTAATTTGAACGATTTGTTCGTGAGGAATTTTTTGACTCATAGTCTTTCTCCTTCCAAGCGTTTAAGTAAAAAGTCATATAAATGTATGCCTTTTATATCTAAACCCATTCTTTTCATTGTGCCATCTATGTTTAAAAGACAACCTCCATCGCCACTGATGAGATATTTTGCACCGCTATTTTGTATATCTTTAATTTTACTTCTTACCATAGCATTTGAAATTTCAGGCTCTTTTACTGAAAAAGTTCCGCCAAAACCACAACATTCTTCCTCGTATTGAAGTTCTACTAATTCTACATTTTTTAGTTTTTTGATAAGATTTTTACTCGCTTGTATGCTTTTTTGCACTCTTAAAGCATGGCAATTAGAATGCCAAGTTACTTTTATAGGTGCACCTTTATCTTCATAATCTACTTTTAAAACTTCATCAAGGTATTGTGAAAGTTCTATGACTCTAGAGCTAAAATCTTTGACTTTAGAAAATTCAGGTTTGTTTTTAAAAAGTTCTTTATAGTCATGACTCATCATACCCGCACAAGATCCGCTTGGCACAACGATGGGGTAATCTTTATCAAATAAATCCACATTATATAAAGCAATCTCACGACTTTCATCGAAATAACCTGAGTTAAAAGAAGGTTGAGCGCAACAGGTTTGATTTTTTTTAAAAATCACTTCAATACCTTCACGCCTTAAAAGTTTTATTGCATTTAAAACGCTTTGTTGCATAGCAGTACTTCCTAAGCATGTGGCGTAAAAATACACCTTTTTCATGATCTCTCCTTTTGGGATAATTTAGGATAAATATTCTAATCCTATAAAAATAAAAGCAAAGTAAATTTTCCAACAAATATTCTAAAAACGAATATTTGTTGAAGCAAAACTTAAATTTTTTAATTATTTCACTATAACTTCAGGGATGATTTCTTGTAAGAAAAAAGCTATAATGCAAGTCCAAATTCCTATTAAAATAATAAAAGCTACAGAATATTTTAATGTGAATTTGAAAAGATCAGATTCTTTTCCTACAAGTCCAACTGCTGCGCAAGCTATAGCAATGCTTTGTGGACTGATCATCTTTCCAACGACCCCACCTACTGAATTAGCTGCTAAAAATAAAGCTTCACTAACACCTAGTTTTTGAGCACTTACTTGTTGCAAGGTTCCAAAAAGTAAATTAGCACTTGTATCAGAGCCTGTTAAAAATACCCCTATCCAGCCAATGATTGGTGAAAAGAAAGAAAAAGCATCACCTGTATGTGCAAAAGCAAGTCCTAAAGTAGTGCTCATACCACTATTTTTAGAAATAAAAGCAAAAGCCACAACTAAACCTATGGTGATACAAGGTATAGCCATTTCTTTTAAAGTAGCCCAAAAGCATCCTGCTGCATCTTCAGCTTTGATTTTTAAAATAGCTATACTTAAAAAAGCTGCAAGCAAAATCGCTGTTCCTGCTTGAGCTACGGTTTTTCCATTGATTAAATCTATACCTAAAGCCAAAGATAAAGGCTTAGCTTCTCCTATGCCTGTGATAGAAGGGCTTAAAATTCCAGTTGTGATATTGCTAAATTGTAAAGTAATGCTTGTATAGCTTAAAATTCCATCCTTATCAAAGAGAGCTTTAAACCAAGGTTGTGTCCAAATGATAATACAAACAATGAGTAAAATAAAAGGCGACCAAGCTTTTAAAATTTGATTAAAGCTTAGAGTGTTATCTTGAGTGAAATTGCTTTCATTATCAAATCTAAAAATATTTTTTGGTTTCCAAAATTTTAAAAATACAGTTGTAACCGCTAAAGAAACTACAGCTGAGATAATATCAGGTAATTCTGCTCCTAAGTGATTTGAGCTTAAAAATTGAGTAGTTGTAAAACTTAGTGCCGCAACTAAAATAGCTGGAAAAGTTTCTTTAACGCCTTTAAATCCATCCATTAAAAAAACTATGAAAAAAGGTATAGTAAGACTTAAAGGAACTAGCATTCTACCTACCATGGCAGAAACTGAATGCTGTTCTATGCCGACAAGATTTGCCATAGCAATAATAGGAATTCCCACCGCACCAAAAGCAACAGGAGCGGTATTTGCGATAAGACAAAGTCCTGCAGCTTGCAAAGGACGCAAACCAAGTCCTACTAAAAGTGCAGCAGTTATAGCCACAGGGCCACCAAAACCTATAGCACCCTCTAAAAATGAACCAAAACAAAAACCTATTAAAATCACTTGAATTCTATGATCTGGAGTAATGCTCATCACGCTTTTTTTAATGATTTCAAAAGAACCCGACTTGATAGAAAGTTTGTAAAGAAAGATTGCCGCAATGATAATCCAAGCTATAGGCCACATACCATTTGTAAAGCCTTGAATAAAACTTGCGCCCACTAAATTCCAAGGCATTTTATAGGCAAATAAAGCTACCAAAGTAGCAAGTATAACAGTTAAAAAACCTGCTTGATAACCTTTAAGTTTTAAAACAACCAAACAAACTAAAAAACATAGTATAGGTAAAAATGCCACTAAAGCACTTAGCCAAATGTTTGAAAAAGGGTCGTAAACTTGTTGCCATGTTAAAATTTGCTCCAATTTTTCCTCCTTGATAATTATTTATGTATAAATTTATTGTAACAAAAAATTAAATTAAAATAAAAAAATTATAGAGTAAAGTAAATTATATTGTGTTGTTATTGATTATTTTGTGTATTTTTGTAATATCATAAATATTAAATAAATATAAAAATAGAATAATAAAAAATCTTATTCTAAAGGGGTAGAAGCTGTTAAAGGTGGAGTTATAGTCATTAGTTCGTTTACTTCATAAAAAATTAGGATCTAAGGTGCAAGGGGCTATTCTAAAGCGTTTTTGTGTAGGAATATTTGGATTAAAAAGTTACCATACATTCATCAGATTCCAAAACTAAAGAACAAATTTGCACAGCTGAAGTTGCTGTTGGCATTATAGAAAATACAGTTTCTAATTTACCATCTTTTAGATCATCTTGACAAGATTTTGCTCCAAAGGTTCCGTCTTCTAGGATGGCCAAACAAAGATCGCTTTCCTTTGGATTTGTAAATTGCACATAACCAAAAGGAAGTTCATTAGCTAATTTATCTTTTTGTTTTAACTCATTACTTAAAACAATTTCTTTAATATTCCAATTTTGATCAATAGGATCTTTTGAGATATCTCTAAAGGCACTTAAAAAAATTTCCGTTTCCAAGCTTCTTATAGAAACCATTTCGGTAAAATCTTTCAAATCTCCAGTAGGAGTTGCAAAGGCTAAAGTTATAAACATAAAAAACAAAGTAATAATTTTTTTCATATTAAATGTCCTAAAATTTTCTAAAATTTACTGGAAAATGATCCGAAACTATATGAGATCTTAAACTTGCAAGCATTAAAATCGCAGCTAAAAGCGGTGGAGTATAGGTTTGTTGTCTATTTGAATTTCCTGTAATTGCATAATCAAGAGTCCCTCCGTTTGCTTGAGTTGCACTAGTTGGAAAAACCACTCTAATTTTATTTGCTAATCCTCTATCCACTGTATTTGTTATAGTAGAAGGATCACGGTTAAAATCCCCTGCTATCATCCAGTTAGCTTGAGGTATATTTACAAAATGTGTATTTATGGGCTGTGATAATTGCTCCTACATCTGTTCCTTCATTGGCTAAAACATAGATATTGAAAAAAAGCATCACTTCCATCGCGAATTCCTATAATGGGTCTTGAAACTATAGCTAAATTTACACGATTAGCTCCTACATCAACGCGAGAATAATAAATTAAAAACCCTATCAGGTCTTGAAAGAGTCCTCAAATTCTACTCATATTCATCAATAGGCGTTCCACTTTGTTGCACATGGCGTCCTATTGGAGTGGCTATTCTTAGTAAAGTTCCTATTTCTTGTATCATCAAGATATCTAAGGGGTTTGCTCCACTTGCAAGTTGTCTTACTGCATTATTGTTGATGCTACTAGTTAAAGGTGGGGTAAATAGGAGTAATAAGTACTAAATCAGCATTGCTAATTAAACTTGGAATTTCTTGATTGGTAGGAAAAATAGGTTCAAAATCCAGTTTTAAAGAGTGAGTATCTTCAAATTCTCCAAATGAACACCTCAAAGGATTTACATTTTCAAAATTTAGAAGAACATGCATTAAAGAAAAAAATCATAAAAAACATAAAAACTTTAATTTTTTGCATTAAAAACCTTGATTATGTATTTAAATTTTTTAAGAAAATAATAACATAATTTTCATTATAATTTTCCGCTCCTTAAAATGTTTTATTTTGTTGTTTTTAAAGGTAGAATTTACATGTATCTTAAACACTTATATTTTAGTATTTCTCAAATTTTTAATTTTTACAAAGAAGGTTTTAAAAATTTAACTCTTGGAAAGACCCTTTGGAAAATTATCTTTATCAAACTTTTTGTTATGTTTGTGATTTTAAAACTTTTTGTTTTTGATGTAAATTTTAATTCTATTTTTAAAAGCGACAAAGAAAAAAGCACTTTTGTACTCAAAAATCTTACACTCGAAGGAAAATAAATGAACGAATTTAGTAGCGTTGATTGGTCAAGAGCGCAGTTTGCTTTAACTGCACTTTATCATTTTTTGTTTGTGCCTTTAACCTTAGGCTTATCTTTTATCATTGCTATCATGGAGACTATCTATGTAAAAACTAAAAATGAAAGATGGAAAAAAATCACCAAATTTTGGCTTTCATTATTTGCTATAAATTTTGCTATCGGTGTAGCTACAGGTATTATAATGGAATTTGAATTTGGAACAAACTGGGCAAATTATAGCTGGTTTGTGGGAGATATTTTTGGTGCACCTTTGGCGATTGAAGGTATTATGGCATTTTTTTTAGAGGCTACTTTTTTTGCAGTTATGTTTTTTGGCTGGGATAAAGTAAGTAAGGGTTTTCACTTACTTTCAACTTGGTGTGTGGCTATAGGAAGCAATCTTTCTGCTTTTTGGATTTTAGTGGCAAATGGTTGGATGCAATATCCTGTAGGAATGAGCTTTAACCCTGATACAGCAAGAAATGAAATGCAAAGCTTTTTTGAAGTAGCACTTTCTCCTGTGGCTATTTCAAAATTTTTACATACCATAGGCAGCGGTTATGTGATTTCAGCTTTATTTGTAATAGGAATTTCAGCTTGGTTTATGTTAAAGGGACGCCATATTATCGAGGCTAAAAAAAGCTTAGTTGTAGGAGCTAGTTTTGGTTTGGTTTGTTCAATCTTTTTGTTTTTCAGCGGAGATGAAAGTGCTTACCGTGTAACTCAAACTCAACCTATGAAACTTGCAGCTATGGAAGGGGTTTATCAAGGTGAACATCGTGCAGGACTTGTGCCTTTTGGAATTTTAAACCCTAAAAAAACCATAGACAATAACGAAAGTGTGTTTTTATTTGACATTACTATACCTTACGCTCTTTCTATATTAGGAAACCGTGATCCAAATTCTTTTGTTCCAGGAATTGAAGATTTAATCTATGGAAATGAAAGCAAAGGTATAGAACCTATGCAAAATCGTATCGATAGAGGAAAAATCGCTATACAAGCTCTAAAAGACTATAAACTTGCTAAAGAAAACAATGATACAATAGCTATGGCAAATCACAAATCTATTTTAGAAACTCATTTTAAAGATTTTGGTTATGGATATTTAGAAAAACCAAGTGATACTATTCCGCCTGTGGCTTTAACTTTTTATAGCTTTCATATTATGGTTGCTTTAGGAAGTTTTTTCTTTTTACTTTTCATTGTTACACTTTATCTTACTATGGCAAATGATATTGAGAAATTTAGAAAAGTACTTTGGGTGTGTTTGTTATCCATTCCATTGGGTTATATCGCCGCTGAAGCAGGCTGGATTGTTGCTGAAGTAGGCAGACAACCTTGGGCAATTCAAGACTTACTTCCCGTACATATCGCAGCAACACAACTTGGAAAAGTCAATGTTCAAATTTCATTTTGGATTTTTGCAGTACTTTTTACAGCCTTATTGATTGCAGAAGTTAAAATAATACTTACTCAGATTAAAAAAGGTTTTGACGCACATGCAGGACATACTCCACTTATGGGCAAAGGAGAAAAATAATGTTTTTTGGTTTAGAACTTGAAGGTTTGCAAATTTATTGGTGGTTGATTTTAAGTTTGCTCGGTGGACTTTTAGTTTTTATGTTTTTTGTCCAAGGTGGACAGACTTTAATCGATGAGCTTAGCAAGGATGAGCTTGAAAAAACCATGCTAGTCAATTCTTTAGGGCGTAAATGGGAGCTTGGTTTTACAACTCTCGTACTTTTTGGCGGAGCAGCTTTTGCAGCTTTTCCACTTTTTTATAGTACCAGTTTTGGCGGAGCTTATTGGGCTTGGCTTTGTATTTTATTTTGTTTTATTTTACAAGCTGTGGCTTATGAGTATCGTAAAAAAGAAAATAATGTTTATGGCTCTAAAACCTATGAAATTTTTCTTAAAATCAATGGATATTTAGGGGTATTTTTAATCGGAGTTGCAGTAAGTAGCTTTTTTAGCGGTTCTGAATTTATCTTAAATGAGCATAATTTTGTTTCTTGGCAAAACCCTTTGCACGGCTTAGAACTTTTACTCAATCCTTTTAATTATCTCTTAGGCTTAGCTTTGGTATTTTTAGCAAGGCTTTTAGGCGCAGCGTATTTTATGAACAATATCAATGATGAGAATATCAAAATAAGAGCTATGAAAAAACTTATGATCAATAGCATTTTGTTTTTACCTTTTTTCTTAGGTTTTTTAGCGTGGATTTTTTTAAAAGATGGTTTTAGCGTAGATGCCAATGGAACTGTAAGCATGAGTGCGAATTTGTATTTATATAATTTCTTAAATCAAATGATTTTTGCTATCTTGCTTGCTATCGGTGTGATTTTAGTGCTTTTAGGTATGATTCAAGGAGCAAAAGGTTGCTCTAAAGCTATTTTTACCCTAGGACTTGGAACGGTTTTAACAGTTTTTGCTTTATTATCAAGCATTGGTTTAGGTCAAAGTGCTTTTTACCCATCTTTAAGTGATTTGCAAAGTTCTTTAACTTTAAAAAATGCAAGTTCAAGCTATTATACTCTAAGCGTCATGGCTTATGTGTCTTTACTTGTACCCTTTGTTTTAGCTTATATTATCTATGTTTGGAATGCAATGGATAAAGTAAAAATTACACGCGAAGAAATCGCAAACGATGATCACGCATATTAAGGAGAAAAAATGTTACATGCTTTGTTTTTATTGGCTTGGCCTTTAGTAATTTATCTAAGCTATAAATTTATAATGCTAAATATCAATCAATTAGAAAAAGATAGCAAACTATAAAGCAAGATAAGATTTAAACCGATATAAGTATAAATCTTTTCAAAATATTGCAATTTGCCCATTTTTGGGCATCTTTTAATCATAAATCTTTTAAAGCTTCATTAGCAGCATCAAGGGCGTGAATAAGGCTTGTGTCAAAAATTTTAATATTTGTATCATTTTTGGATATTAATAAACCAATTTCAGTGCAAGCTAAAAGCACTCCCTTTGCCCCTTTTTCTTGTAGTTTTTTTATAATATTTAAATATTTTTCTTTAGAATCTTGCTTGATTTTACCTTTGCAAAGCTCATTAAAAATAATATCATTAACGATTTTTA
The DNA here is from genome assembly GCF_001762835.1 of Campylobacter sp. BCW_6466. Taxonomy (NCBI): domain Bacteria; kingdom Pseudomonadati; phylum Campylobacterota; class Epsilonproteobacteria; order Campylobacterales; family Campylobacteraceae; genus Campylobacter; species Campylobacter sp. BCW_6466. The sequence goes on along the minus strand of NZ_MJXO01000072.1, from coordinate 53,623 downwards.
TATCTTCATCACTAGGAGTAATAACGCTAATATTTTCTTCAATCAGTATTTTTTTATAAAAATCCTGAGTCATTGTGTATTTAGTACCCAATAAACCAATTTTTTGTATGTTTTCTTGTTTTAAAGCCTTAGCAGAACTTTTTGCAATATGCAAAATAGGGATATTTATGTTTTGTTGAATTTCATCAAAAACCTTATGCATAGTATTAGTTGCAATTATTATAAAATTAGCCCCTGCAAGTTCTAATTTTTTAGCACATTGAGTCAAAATTTGTGCAGCTTCTTGCCATTTATCTTGGCTTTGTAAATTTTCTATTTCTTCAAAATTAACACTGTAAAGTAAAATTTTTGCAGAATTTAAAGATTTTAATTTATCATTTATAGCTTGATTTATTGTTTTATAATAAGTAATAGTGCTTTCAAAACTCATTCCGCCTATAATACCAATGGTTTTCATTTTTCTCCTTAAGAATTAATTTTTGAGTTATTTTATTGCAATATATTTCATAGAAATATAATTTATTTTTAAATAAATAAATATATTTTAATATTTTTATTAAAATTTAAAATAATTTTTTAAACTATTTTCCAATCTATAGGAATTTTACCAACTTTTTTTAAAAATTCATTAGCTTTTGAAAAATGCTTACAACCTAAAAATCCTGTTCTAGCTAAAGGGCTTGGGTGGGCCGCTTTTAAAATCAAATGCTTAGTATTATCAATCAAAATCTCCTTGCTTTTTGCGTAATTTCCCCAAAGCATAAAAACAAGCCCTGATTTTTCATTGCTTAATTTATGTATTATAGCATCACTAAATTCTTGCCAACCCCACGAACTATGACTAGCTGCTTTACTTGCTTCAACGCTAAGAATAGAATTTAAGAGCAAAACTCCTTGTTTTGCCCAAGAGCTTAAATCTCCGCTTTTTGCTGGAGTGATGTTTAAATCATTTTGCAATTCTTTAAAAATATTATTAAGACTTGGTGGGATTTTTACATTTTTTGGAACCGAAAAACTAAGCCCCATTGCTTGGTTTGGTTGATGATAGGGATCTTGTCCTAGGATAATAATTTTAATTTCTTTTAAGGGACATAAATTAAAAGCATTAAAGATTAAATTTGCAGGCGGATAAATAATTATATTTTGATCAATTGCATTTAGGTATTGTTTTTTGATTTCTAGAAAATATTTTTTTTGAAATTCGTCTCTTAAAAATTCTTTCCAGTCATCATTTATTTTAATCTTATCTATGTTTATTGTAATTTCTTCCATGTTATCCCTAATTATTTAAATTATTAAAAATTTTATTCTAGCAAAAAAAGCTTGCAAAAATATATTAATTTTTTTTGAATTAAATAAAATTTTTTATATTAATAAAAATTAAATATAAAGACATAATTTAGGATATAAAAATACTTAATTTATTATATTTTGAAAGTATTTTAATTATTAACCAATTATTAACTAAAAATGCAATATCATTATTTTATGATTTAAATCAAAAATTTTTGATTTTAAATTAAAATACTTTTTATGAAAGGTTCAAAATGGGAACAAGAAAAGAACATGATTTTATTGGGGAATTGGAAATCTCTGATGAGGTTTATTATGGAGTGCAAACTTTTAGAGCTGTTGAAAATTTTGATATTTCTCATGATAGATTAAAAGATTTTCCTCGCTTTGTTAGAGCTTTGGCTAGAGTAAAAAAAGCTGCAGCTATGGCAAATCATGAATTAGGTCTTTTGGATAAAAATATCCAAGATGCGATTATTAAAGCGTGCGATAAAATTTTAGAAGGCGGGTATTATGATCAATTTGTAGTAGATATGATCCAAGGAGGTGCTGGAACAAGTACAAATATGAATGCTAATGAAGTTATAGCAAACATAGGACTTGAACTTATGGGTCATAAAAAAGGTGAATACCAATATCTTCATCCAAATGATCATGTTAATTTAAGCCAAAGTACTAACGATGCTTATCCTACAGCTTTACACCTTGCTTTGCATGATTATTTAAGTGATTTGGCAAAAGCTATGGAACATCTAAAAAAAGCTTATGAGAGAAAAGCTGAAGAATTTAAAGATGTTCTTAAAATGGGTAGAACCCAACTGCAAGATGCTGTACCTATGACTTTAGGTCGTGAATTTAAAACTTTTGCCGTAATGATAGGTGAAGATATACAAAGAGTATTAGAAGCTAGAAAATTGATTTTAGAGATCAATTTGGGTGGAACTGCTATTGGAACGGGAATTAATTCTCATCCTGATTATCCGAAGGTTGTAGAAAGAAAAATAAGAGAAGTGACAGGTTTTGAATATACTGTGGCTGAGGATTTGATCGAGGCGACTCAAGATACGGGAGCTTATGTACAAATTTCAGGTGTTTTAAAACGTGTTGCAACAAAACTTTCTAAAGTATGTAATGACTTAAGACTTTTAAGTAGTGGTCCAAAATGTGGCCTTAATGAGATTAATCTTCCAAAAATGCAACCAGGTAGTTCTATCATGCCAGGTAAGGTAAATCCTGTTATTCCTGAAGTAGTTAATCAAGTTTGTTATTTTGTTATTGGAGCAGATGTAACTGTAACTTTTGCTTGTGAGGGTGGACAATTACAACTTAATGTTTTTGAACCAGTTGCAGCATATAGCTTATTTAATTCTATTGTAATGCTAGAAAAAGCAATGTATACTTTAGCTGATAAATGTATAGATGGTATTACTGCAAATGAAAAAATTTGTTCAGACTTTGTCTATAATTCAGTAGGTATAGTAACAGCTTTAAATCCTTATATTGGTTATGAAAATTCAGCTTCTATAGCTAAAGAGGCAATGAACACTGGAAAAAGAGTGGCTGATATTGCGCTTGAAAGAGGGCTTTTAAGTAAAGAACAAATTGATGAAATTTTAACACCATCAAATATGCTAAATCCTCACATGGAAGCTAAAAAATAGCATTTTAGGATTTAATATGGATATAATGATAATTTTGCAAGTAATCGTCCTTCTTGGGGCAATTTTTATCGGTATTCGCCTAGGCGGTATTGCTATAGGTTATGCTGGAGGATTAGGTGTAGTTATACTAGGACTTGTTTTAGGTATGAAACCTGGTAATATTCCTTGGGATGTTATTTTAATTATTGCTGCAGCTATTGCAGCAATTTCTGCTATGCAACAAGCAGGTGGACTTGATTATATGGTAAGGGTGACAGAAAAAATTTTAAGATCAAGCCCTAAATTTATAAATTATTTAGCTCCAGCTTGTGGATGGTTGCTTACAATCTTAGCAGGAACAGGAAATGCAGTATTTTCTTTAATGCCTGTTGTAGTTGATGTTGCAAAATCTCAAAACATAAAACCTAGTGCTCCACTTTCATTAATGGTTGTTTCTTCGCAAATTGGAATCACTGCTTCTCCTGTGAGTGCAGCTGTGGTTTATATGAGCGGAGTTTTAGAGCCACTTGGATGGAATTATCCAACTTTAATTGGAATTTGGATCAGTACAACTTTTATAGCTTGTATGCTTACAGCTTTTATAGTGAGTTTAATCACTCCTATGGATTTAAGCAAAGATAGCGTTTATCAAGAACGCTTAAAAGCAGGACTTGTTAAAGATGCAGGAGCTATTTTACATGGTGAAGATAAACCAGGTGCTAAACTTTCAGTAGGAATTTTCTTGATCACTGTTTTGGCAGTTGTACTTTATGCAACCGCAATTTCGAGCAATATTAAATGGATTGATCCTGTTGTGGTTCCAAGAGATGCAGCTATTATGAGCTTTTTACTTACTGCAGCAACTTTGATCACTTGGCTTTGCAAAGTTGAACCAGGTAAAATTCTTGATACCAGTGTATTTAAAAGTGGTATGACTGCTTGTGTTTGCGTTTTTGGTGTAGCATGGCTTGGAAATACTTTTGTTGCAGGACACGAAGCTTCTATTAAAGAAGTAGCAGGCGACTGGGTTAAACAAACCCCTGCTATGTTAGCAGTTGCATTTTTCTTTGCAAGTATGCTTTTATATTCTCAAGCAGCAACCGCAAAGGCCATTGTACCTGTAATTATCACCGCTTTAGGAATTTCGGCAGCAAATCCGCATGATTCTTATATGCTTGTAGCTTGTTTTGCAGCAGTTTCAGCGCTTTTTGTGCTTCCAACTTATCCAACCTTACTTGGCGCTGTGCAAATGGATGATACAGGAACGACTAGAATTGGTAAATTTATATTTAATCACTCTTTCTTTATACCAGGAGTTTTAGCTATTGCAATTGCTGTAGCATTAGGCTTTGTATTAGCTCCTATGCTTATTTAAATCAAACCCTAGGTTTTTTCTCCTAGGGTTAAATTTTTTCATTAGTTTTTAAGTATATACTACGCTATAATATTCATTTTTAATTTTCTTTAAGAAAGGAATTTAATGAAGATAAAAGTTGGGTTGATTTTTTCAGGTATTGTTTGCCTTTTTTTAACAGCTTGTGTTAATCAGGTTAAACAAAATACAACATTTGAAAATGCTTTAACACAAAAATATTGTGGTGATGATTTTTTCAATCAAAATTTAGAAAAAATTAAAAAAAATGATGATGTCATTTATACAGGATTAAATGCAGGTTTGATTGCTAGAAATTGTGGTGATTTTAACAAAAGTAATGTATTTTTTGATGCTGCGGAAGAATCTTATAAATATGATGTGGATTTAGAAAATGTAGGCTCTAAAGCAGCTAAATTTGTTGGTACAACCTTGCTTAATGATAATATAGTAGATTATGATGGTTCTTTATATGAAAGAATTATGGTTAATATATATAAAGCTCTAAACTATATGGAAGAAGATGATTATGAAAATGCAAGAGTTGAGTTTAATCGTGCTTTAATGCGTCAAGATAAGGCAAAAGAATATTTTGCTAAAGAAATTGAAAAAAATCGTGCTGATTTAGATAAGGCAAAAGAAGATAAAAATTATGATAAAAATATGAATGAAAACTCAAAAGTTATAGAAGAGCAATATGGCAACTTATTTAAAGAATTTGATACAACAAAAAATTTCATAAATCCTTATGCGACTTATCTTGCTTCAATATTTTTCTTTATGGATAAAGATTATAGAAAAGCTGCAGATTTATTTAGAGAAGTAGCTATTATTTATCCAAAAAACAAAACTATCAAAAAAGAGGCTAAAATTTTTAAAGAATATGCCACAAAAATAAAAGTCAAAAAAGCTAAAAAATATGTTTTTGTAGTTTATGAAAATGGATTTGGTGTAGTTAAGGATGAATTTGCTTTAACCTTACCTTTTATAGTGGATAAAAAAATTATTAGCACAAATATTGCTTTACAAACCTTGAAAAAAAGGGAAGCTTCTTTTGCAAATTTAAATATAAATGGTCAAAATACAAATGATTTTGTAAATTTAGACAATATTGTCGCTACTGAATTTAAAATAAATATGCCTGCAATGATTGCTAAAGCCTTAGCTCAAACTATAATTAAAACCACTTTAAATGTAGCTGTTGCAAATAATGACTCTACAGGTGGATGGCTAAGTCTTGCAACAGCAGTAGCAACTGCTGCAACCAATAAAGCTGATGTGCGTTCTTGGAGAGGTTTACCAAAAAGTATTGCCATAGCAACAATAGAAAACGACGGAAATTTAGAAATCAAAGATCCACAAGGCAATATTTTGTTTCAAAAATCATTGGACAAAAATAAAAATGCTCTTGTGATAGTGCGTTCTTTTGCTCCGTATTTACCTGCAAGTGTTGCTATCATGGAAAAATAAGGCTAAAAGATGAAAAAAATTATTTTATTTATTTTAATGTTTTTACTTAGTGCTTGTGCACCAAGTTATCAAATAAATTCAAATCAAAATACTGTAATTTTAGGTTCAAATTTACCAAAAAGTTTAGTAAAACAATTTCAAAAGCGTATAAATAGCAATGGTTATTTAGAATTTGAAGTGATTTTACGCAGTACTTTTGTTAAAGATGTAATTTATAAAGTAGATTGGTTAGATAAAGATGGTTTTGTGCTAAGAGATGTTTTAAATGAGGACTATCAATCCCTTAGAATTCCAGCAGGACAAGAGGTGATTCTTCGTAAACTTGCATCTGATATAAGAGCGAAAGATTTTAGATTAGAAATTAAAGCAAAAAATTAATCTCATTTTAGGAAGGATAAATCATGAAAAAAACAAAAATTTTAGGAACAGCTCTTATTGGAGCTTTGCTTTTTAGTGGTTGTGCGCAAACAGCTTATACAGATGGAAAGGCAAGTCAAGTGAAAAAAGGCGATGCTTTAACCTTGGGTCTTGATAGACAAGATTTTGAAAGTGCAGCTGAAACTATGATAAATAGTATGTTAAGCGATCCTGCTTTTGCAAATATTAAACCAGGTACAAGAAAGGTTATTGCTATTGGTAGGGTTGTAAATGATACCCCACAAAGAATCGATACTGAAAAACTCACCGCAAAAATCACTTCTGCATTAAGAAAATCAGGTAAATTTGTTCTAACTTCAGCAGTTGCTGCAGGCGGAGCACTTGATAGCATGAGTGAAGATGTAAGAGAATTAAGAGATAATGATGAGTTTAATCAAAAAACCATAGCAAAAAAAGGGACATTGGTATCGCCTGATTTTTCTCTTGCGGGTAAAATTAGACAAGATAATGTAAAACTTAGCAATGGTAAAACTCAAGTAGAATACTTTTTCTTACTAAGACTTACTGATTTAACATCAGGTTTAGTTTATTGGGAAGATGAACAAACTATTGATAAAACCGGTTCTAGTAAATCAGTTACTTGGTAAAATAAAAATTAATTTATGAATAAAATTTTTAGCTCAAGTGTTTAGCTTGGGCTTTTTTTATCATTTTTAAAAGGATACGAAATGAAAAAAATATTATTTATCGGCTCTTTAGTTATGGCAAGTTTACTTTATGCACAAGGTTCCCAGCCTGTAGAAATTACACAACAAGATATAAATACTCAAAATGAAATGTCTGACGCAAGTACTAAGGATATTACCCCAAAATCAATTGAAGATTTTTTTGAAGAATTTGCCGATAATTTCGGTATAGAATATGGTATAACCAAAGATGGAAAAACTTTTTATACGGGAAAAAGTACTGTTGCTGTAAATGATACTGATCCACAATTTGCACAAGCTTTGCAAAATGCTTATCAAAAAGCAATGTTAAATTTGCAAAGCGAATTTATAAGAGATGCTTTTGGAAGAATTGCTACAAGCAGGATTCAAAATTATGAAGCAGACAATTCTACTAATGCTAAGGAATTTGATGAATTGCCAAAAGGTGATAAGGTTGATCAAATTTTAAATAAACTTACACAATTAGCTGGTGCTCAGCTTGATAAGGCATTAAAAGATTTAGGTATAGATACAAATTCTTTAAGTGAAGACAGAAAAAAGACTTTATTAAAGCAAGAATTTCTTAACAAAACTATGACAAATGCCATAGGTTCTATGAGTGGACTTGTTCCTGTGCAAACTATAGTTACACAAAGAAGAGGTGAGTATGATGTAGGTGTTATTGCTGTTATTTCCAATAAAACTCGCCAATTGGCAAAAGATATGGCACTAGCAAGACAGAGTGCTATTAAGGGTAAAGGCAAGGCAATAAGTGAGTATCTGCCAAAAGATACAAAAGGCTTTTTAAATGAATATGGAATTCGCTTAGTTTATGATGAAAATGGTGCGCCTATTATTTTAAGTTATGGAAACTGGGGTTATGTAGCAGATCCTAGCAATGCTAAAAAAACAAATATTTTAGAAGATAGAGCCAAAGAAACAGCACTTGCTATGGCTGATGCTGCTATTATAGAGTTTATTAATACAAATTTAAGTCTTAAAGATGAAAGAACAACTGGTGATACTTACGAGGAAATCATCAAACAAAGTATTAATGTTAATGATAGTTCCACTCAAGAACAAACTCAAAACATAACAAATATTATTGATAAAGTAAATAGTAAAATAAAAGCAAGCGCAAGCGGTAAAATTCGTGGTATTCGTACTCTTGAAAAATGGAGCTATACAAGTGAAAATGGTATTGAACATGTAGGAACTGTGAGATTTTATTCTTATGAAAATTTAGCCAACACAAATGAGGCTTTAAATTCAAAGTCAAATGCAACAAAAAATGAAGCTAAAAAATCTTCTAGCATACAAAGAAGTTCTAATGTTGTAAATAGCATGGATGATTTTTAAAGGTAAAAGATGAAAATAACTAAAATTCTTTTTTTAGGCTTATTTTTAAGTCTAAGTCTTAATGCTAAAGTTATAACCACAACTTCAACAAAATCAAGCACAGGCGAAGGCACAGGTTTAACTAGGGAAGATGCGATAAACAATGCCATTATAGAAGCTATAGGAAAAATGAGCGGAGTAAGCATCAATTCTCTTAAGGAATCTAACACTAGCGTTTCAACTGATAATTCAGGTTCAAACATACAAGATAATTACAGCGAGCAAATTTCAAAAGCCACCAAAGGTAGAGCCGATACTTATGAAATCAATAGTGTTGAACAAGATGCAAATGGTAAATATACAGCCAATGTAACGATTTTTAAAACCACAACAACAAAAAAGTATCAAGCTCCAGGTTTAAGTGCAGATAATAGAAGAAGTATTACTGTTTTTGATTCTACTCCAGATGTTGCAAAAAGAGGTATAGGCTCAGCTTTGCAACAAAAAATCATTTCTGATTTATTGCAAAGTCGTAAATTTAATGTTTTAGACCGTGATTCTAGTGGCTATTATGAAATGGAAAAAGCTTTAATCAAAAGTGGCGACGCAGCTAGCGATGAAGTTTATAAACTTAAAAATGTGTTAGCAACAGATTATATTTTATTGTTTTCTATTTCAGGACTTGAAGGTAAACAAAAAACAAGCAATTTAACAGGAAAAAGCAAAACTGAAATTGAAGTTATCGTAGATTATCGTGTGCTTTTATTTGCTACAAGACAAATTAAATTTTCTAATACTTTAAGTATGAAAGTCAATCTTAAAGACAATAGTCTTAGTGCCAATGAAACCGCACTCAAACAAATTGCAAATCGTATTGCAGGAGATATTTTAAATGCAATTTATCCTTTGAAAGTTGCAAGCGTTGAAAACAATGAAGTAGTATTTTCTCAAAGCTTAAATCAAGGTGATATTTATGAATGTTTTGCTCTTGGGAAGGTTATAAAAGATGCTTATACAAAAGAAAATACAGGAAGAGTAGAAAGCAAAACAGGAAGTATTGAAATCACTCGCACAAGCCCTAAACTTTCTTATGCAAAAATCACAGAAGGTAGTGTAAAAGTAGGCGATATTTGTAGACCTTTAATTGGTAGCAATAGTGGAAATGGTTATACTATAGGTCGTGATGCAAATTATGAAACCCAAGAAGGTGGCGGAGTAAATCTAGGCTTTTAAATTTTTAGAGTTTGATTTTTCTCAAACTCTAAATCCTTTCTTAAATTCATCAAAAATTAAAGAAAAATTTTGTAAAATCAAAATTTTATTAAACCACTAAAGCTTTTAAATCCGTTATTGCGGTGCTTTATGGTACTACCAATTTATAAGGAAAAGCAATGTATGCTATTATCAAACACAGTGGAAAGCAATACAAAGTAAGTGTTGGCGATGAGCTAAAACTAGATCACTTTGAAGCTGAAAGCAAAGCAAGTATTGAAGTAAGCGAAGTTCTTGCTATCAATGATAAAGAATTAAAGGTAGGTGCGCCTTTCGTAGCAGGTGCAAAAGTTGTTTTGGAAGTGATCAATCACGGAAAAGATAAAAAAGTTGTGATTTACAAAAAAAGACGCAGAAAAGATTCTAAACTCAAACGCGGTTTTAGAAGACAATTTACTCGCGTTGTAGTAAAAGATATCAAAGCTTAAGGAGTAAAGAATGGCACACAAGAAAGGTCAAGGTTCAACTCAAAATAACCGCGATTCTATAGGTCGTCGTTTAGGTGTTAAAAAATTTGGTGGCGAGTTTGTTAGAGCTGGAAATATCATCATCCGCCAAAGAGGAACTGCAACTCATGCAGGTAACAATGTAGGTATGGGAAAAGATCATACTATCTTTGCTTTGATTGATGGTTTTGTAAAATTCGAAAGAAAAGATAAAGATAGAAAAAAAGTTTCTGTATATCCTGCATAAGTTTTTAGGACGCTTTTTAGCGTCTTGAAAACTTTAAATTTATAAATTTAACTTCTTTTATTTACTCAAATTTAGCTTTATAAATTTAAAGTCAAAGGCAATTTAAATGTTTATTGATAGTGTTAAAATTACTTTAGCTTCAGGCGATGGTGGTAAAGGTGCTGTAAGTTTTCGCCGTGAAAAACATGTTCCACTTGGTGGCCCTGATGGAGGAGATGGTGGAAATGGTGGCGATATTATTTTCGTATGTGATAATAATACCCACACTCTTGTAAATTTCAAAGGCAAAAGAGAATTACGCGCGCAAAATGGTGCTGGTGGAATGGGACGCAATAAAAATGGCAAAAAAGGTGAAAATTTAGAACTTATAGTGCCAGAAGGAACGCAAGTTATCGATGCACAAACTAATGAAATTTTACTTGATCTTACCAAAGAAGGACAAAAAGAGCTTTTTTTAAAAGGTGGAAAAGGCGGACTTGGTAACACTCATTTTAAACACGCCACCAATCAACGCCCCGATTACGCACAACCTGGTATAAAAGGAGAAAGTCGCTTAGTCAGACTTGAACTTAAACTTATTGCCGATGTAGGGCTTGTAGGCTTTCCAAATGTAGGAAAATCTACTCTTATAAGCGTTGTTTCAAATGCAAAACCTGAAATTGCAAATTATGAATTTACCACCCTTACTCCAAAACTTGGACTCGTAGATGTAGATGAGTATAATTCCTTTGTTATGGCTGATATTCCAGGGATTATCGAAGGAGCAAGTGGAGGCAAAGGCTTAGGACTTGCCTTTTTAAAGCATATAGAAAGAACAAGCTTTTTGCTTTTCGTACTAGATCCTATGAGAGAAATGCCTTTAAAAGAACAATTTATAGTACTAAGAAAAGAACTTGAAAAATTTTCCAATGAACTTTTTGGGCGTAAATTTGGTATCATGATTTCAAAAAGTGATAGTGTTAATTTAGGAGAAGAATTTGCCGAGCAAATTACTTTAAACATTAATGAGTTAGAAAATTATCTCAAAGAAATAAATAATCCGCAAAGCTTTTTAATCAAAGTCTCAAGCCTTGAAAAAACAGGACTTAAAGAACTTAAATTCATGCTTTTAGAAGAAATTAAAACTTTAAGAAATAACAAATAAAAATTTTAACAATCTAGGAAGTGTTTTATATTAAAAGTTTCAAACACTCCCTATTTTTTCAAAAAATAACTAGTTTATATGAAATTTTGGCTAAAATTATAAAAATTTTTCAAGGAATAAGCATGAAAAGAATAGTTGTTAAAGTGGGTTCTCATGTGATTAGCGAAGAAAACACTTTAAGTTTTGAGCGTCTTAAAAATTTAGTTGCATTTTTAGCTAAACTCATGGAAAAATATGAAGTGATTTTAGTAACTTCAGCGGCTATTTCAGCAGGACACACCAAACTAGATATCGATAGAAAAAATCTCATCAATAAACAAGTTTTAGCCGCTATTGGACAACCTTTTTTAATCAGTGTTTATAATGAGCTTTTAGCCAAATTTAATAAACTAGGTGGACAAATTTTACTTACAGGTAAGGATTTTGACTCTAGAAAAGCTACCAAACACGCAAAAAATGCTATCGATATGATGATAAATTTAGGAATTTTACCTATTATCAATGAAAATGACGCTACAGCTATAGAAGAAATTGTCTTTGGTGATAATGACAGCTTAAGTGCTTATGCTACGCATTTTTTTGATGCGGATTTGCTTGTGATTTTAAGCGATATTGATGGATTTTATGATAAAAATCCTAGTGAATTTAGTGATGCAAAGCGTTTAGAAAAAATCACTCATATTAAAGAAGAATGGCTACAAGCAACCATAAAAACAGGTAGTGAGCACGGAACGGGTGGTATAGTAACCAAACTTAAGGCAGCTAAATTTTTACTTGAACACAATAAAAAAATGTTTTTAGCAAGTGGATTTGATTTAAGTGCGGCAAAGACATTTTTATTAGAAGATAAACAAATAGGTGGAACTTTGTTTGAGTGATTAATTTATTAAATTCTCTTTTAAAATCAAATAAGTTATAATTAAAACTTTTAATTTCACACAAAGCGAAAAAATGAAAAAAATTATTTTTATGGGTACTCCATCTTACGCAACTTGTATTTTAAAAGCACTAGTAGAAAATGAAAATTTTAAACTCGTAGCACTTTTTACCCAGCCTGATAAAGCTGTAGGTAGAAAGCAAATTTTAACTCCAAGTGATACTAAGGCTTTTTTAAGTCAAAATTATCCTAGTATTCCTATTTTTACTCCAAGTTCTTTAAAAGATGAAAATATTATAAGAGAGATTAAGGATTTAAATCCTGATTTTATCGTGGTTGCTGCCTATGGAAAAATTTTACCTAAAGCCATTTTGGATTTAGCACCTTGTGTGAATTTGCACGCTTCTTTACTTCCAAAATACCGTGGTGCCAGTCCGATCCAAAGTGCAATTTTAAACAAAGATGAAAAAAGTGGAGTTTGCACCATACTGATGGAAGAAGGGCTTGACACAGGTGCTATACTTGAAAGCTTAGAATGTGATATAAAAGATAAAAATTCAAGTGAAGTTTTTGAACTTTTAGCAAATTTGGCCGCTAAGCTCATCCTCTCTACTCTTTTAAATTTCGATAAAATCACCCCTAAAAAACAAGAGGAAAGTCTAGCAACACTTTGTAGAAAAATCAAAAAAGAAGATGGACTTATAAATTTGCAAAATGCAAGAGAACTTTATCAAAAATATCTAGCTTTTACTCCTTGGCCTGGAGTTTTTTTGGAAAATGGACTTAAATTCTTAGAACTTGAACTTGTGGATGAATTAAAACAAAATGCTAGGATGGGTGAAATTTTAGAATTAGAAAAAGAAAGTTTTTTGCTTGCTTGCAAACAAGGAGTTTTGCGTATTAAAAAACTTCAAGAAAGTGGAAAAAAAGTTCTTGATGGTAGGACTTATTTAAATGGAAAAAGGCTTAAAAGTGAAGATAGTTTGTGTTGAAAGTATAGACTCAACTCATCTTTTTTTATGCGAGCAAATACGCAATGGAAAGATTGATGGAAATTTTGCTATTTATGCTTTAGAACAAACAAATGGAGTTGGAAGCAGGGAAAATTCTTGGCAAAGCTCTAAAGGAAATTTACATCTTTCTTTTTGTATTAAAGAAGAAGATTTACCAAAAGATTTACCTTTGGCCTCTGTGAGCATTTATTTTGCTTATTTACTTAAAGAAGTTTTACAAGAAAAAGGTTCTAAAATTTGGCTTAAATGGCCTAACGATCTATATTTAGATGATAAAAAAGCTGGAGGGGTTATAAGTGCTAAAATTTCAAATTTTATCATAGGCGGTATGGGTTTAAATCTGAAATTTTCACCCCAAAATACAGCTTTATGCGATATAGAAATTTCGCTTAAAGATTTAGTGAGCGAGTTTTTGCAAAAAGTAGAAAAAAAAATTTTATGGAAGAATATTTTTAGCAAGTATATGTTAGAATTCGAAAAATCAAGAAAATTTAGCGTCCATCATGAAGGTAAAGTTTTTTCACTTGAAAATTCTTTTTTGTATGAAGATGGTTCAATTTTACTAGGTGATAAAAGGGTGTATAGTTTAAGATGAGCGAAATTATTACAATAGCAAATCAAAAAGGTGGAGTAGGAAAGACTACAACAGCAGTAAATTTAGCCGCTTCTTTAGCTGTGGCTGAGAAAAAAGTACTTTTGATTGATGTTGATCCGCAAGCTAATGCGACTACAGGACTTGGTTTTAATCGTAATAATTATGAGTATAATATTTACCATGTTTTTATAGGAAGAAAAAAGCTTTCAGATATTATTTTAAAAACAGAATTGCCACAACTTCATTTAGCTCCTTCAAATATAGGTCTTGTAGGTATAGAACAAGAGCTTGCTAAAGGTGAAAATAATGAGAAAAAAATGCTGCTTAAAAATCAAATTCAAGAAGTGATTGATGAGTATGATTTTATTATTATTGATTCTCCACCTGCTCTTGGAAGTATTACTATAAATGCTTTTGCAGCAAGCGATAGTGTAATTATCCCTATACAGTGTGAATTTTATGCGCTTGAGGGTGTAGCTATGGTTTTAAATACAATTAAAATTATCAAAAAAACTATTAATTCTAAACTCAGGGTTCGTGGATTTTTACCGACAATGTATAGCTCTCAAAATAATCTTTCTAAAGATGTTGTAGATGATTTGAAACAAAATTTTAAAAAACAACTTTTTACTATTAATGGAAACGAAGATGACTTTATTGTGATCCCTCGCAATGTAAAACTTGCAGAAAGTCCAAGTTTTGGAAAGCCTATAATTCTTTATGATATTAAATCGCCAGGTTCTGTTGCTTATCAAAATTTGGCGTATTCTATATTAGGATAATTATAATGGGGTTAAATAAAGATAGGGGTTTAAGCAGTTTAATCAGTGATATGGATACTGTTTATAGTAAAGAATTGGGTTTTGATAAAAATCAAAGCACTATGATAGAAATTGATCAAATTTCACCCAATCCATTTCAGCCAAGAAAGAAATTTGATCAAGAAGCTTTAGATGAGCTTGCTAATTCTATCAAAGAATTTGGACTTATTCAGCCTATTATTGTATTTAAAAAAAATAGTAAATTTATTTTAATTGCTGGAGAACGTCGCTTAAGAGCAGTGAAAGCATTAGGAAAAAAAGAAATTCTAGCTTTTATTGCTGATATTGATGAGAATAAGCTTAGAGAATTGGCTCTTATTGAAAATATACAAAGAGAAAATTTAAACCCTATTGAGCTTGCTAATTCTTATAAGGATTTGATGCAAGTTCATAAAATTACTCAAGAGAATTTAGCAGAACTTATTCATAAGTCTCGTACTCAAATAACAAATACTTTAAGACTTCTGAATTTAGATATTAGAACTCAAGAGTTGATTGCTTCTGGAAAAATTTCTCAGGGTCATGCTAAAGTTTTGGTTGGTTTAGATCAAAAAGATGAAAAAATGTTGGTTGACAGTATAATAGGTCAAAAACTTAATGTTAGAGATACCGAAAAAATAGTTAAAAAAATAAAAAATAATGAAAGCTTACCTAATCAAGAATTTGAAGATGAAATAAAGAAATTAAAACACATACTAAATCGCTTTGGATTTGACTGCAAAAATAAAAATAATGATTTTGTAATTCATTTAGAAAATATTGATAAAATTAAAAAATTAATCAAAATGCTTGAAAAGTTTTAACCAAAATCTTAGCTTTTTTATGGTAGAATAGTCCTTCAAAAATTCTAACCAAGGAGAATTATGTTTGAAGATATGCATCCTTCCATAATGCTTGCTACTATGGCTATTTTTTTAGCTATGATAGTTATTTTAAATAGTATGCTGTATAAGCCACTTTTAAAATTTATGGATGAAAGAAATGATTCTATAGAAAATGACGAGAATAAAGTAAAAGAAAATTCTCAAGAAGTTTTAGATGTGAATAATGAATTAGAAGCTATTCATATTAACACTAGAGAAGAAATTCAAAAAATTAAACAAAGTGCTATAGCTACTGCTAAAGAAGAATCGGAGCAAATTCTTAGAAGCAAGAAAGAAGAATTAGAAAGAAAAATGGCCAGCTTTTATGCAGATTTAGCTATTCAAAAACAAGAATTACAAGAACATTTAAACATACATTTACCTGAGCTTAAGCAAGCTTTGCAAAATAACATAAAGAGAATTTAAGAGGAGAGAAATGAGTAAGTTATTCTTTATTATATTTTTGCTACCTTTGTATGCTTTTGGTGCATCAAATGTTAGTGGAGAATATGATATTATTCCAAGGACTATTAATTTTCTAATTTTTGTGGCTATATTGTATTATTTTGTTGCAACTCCATTTAAAAATTTTTACAAAAACCGTATTGTAAAAATTTCTTCTAAGCTTGATGAAATTCAAAAAAAACTTTTAGAAAGTAAAGCTAAGAAATTAGATACGATGAAAAAACTTGAAGAAGCTAAAGCAAATGCTGCTGCTGCTTTAGTTACAGCAAGAAAAGAAGCTGAAATCTTAGTTCAAAATATTAAGAAAGAAACTCAAGATGAGTTGGATTTGCTTCAAAAACATTTCGAGGAACAGAAAGATTATGAATTTAGAAAAATGGAAAAAGAATTAGTATCAAATACTTTAAATGAAATTTTTTCTGATCCAAATATGACATTAAAACAGAGTGAAATAATAGAACTTATGATGAAGAAGGTATCTTAAATATGGAAAATATAATTGCAAGAAGATATGCAAAAGCGATAGCTTCAAGAGCTGATATAAATGATTTTTATCAGAATTTGTGTATTTTAAATTCTGCTTTTGTTTTGCCAAAATTTAAAAATATTATAGAATCTAATGAGATTAAAAAAGAAAGAAAAATGGAATTTCTTGATTCTTTTTTTGATATTAAAAATTCTAGTTTTCAAAATTTTTTAAGACTTTTGATTGAAAATTCAAGATTAGAATGCATTCCTCAAATAGTTAAAGAACTTGAAAGACAAAAAGCTTTTAAAGAAAATATTTTTGTTGGTATTGTATATTCTAAAGAAAAATTAAATCAAGAAAATCTTAAAGATCTTGAAGTAAAACTTAATAAAAAATTTAATGCAAATATTAAATTAAATAATAAAATCAGTCAAGATGATAGCATTAAAATAGAATTGGAAGAATTAGGTTATGAACTTTCTTTTTCTATGAAAGCTCTTCAAAATAAGCTAAATGAATATATATTGAAAATTATCTAAGGAGAAAAAGTAAATGAAATTTAAAGCTGATGAGATCAGTTCAATAATCAAAGAAAGAATTGAAAATTTTGATTTAAATCTTGAAATTGAAGAAACAGGAAAGATTATTTCTGTAGCTGATGGTGTTGCTAAGGTATATGGACTTAAGAATATTATGGCTGGAGAAATGGTAGAATTTGAAAATGGTGATAAAGGAATGGCCTTAAACCTTGAAGAGTCGAGTGTAGGTATTGTTATACTTGGAAAAGGAGAAGGTTTAAAAGAAGGTGCTTCTGTAAAAAGACTTAAGAAATTACTTAAAGTTCCAGTAGGTGAGGCTTTGATCGGTCGTGTTGTAAATGCTTTAGGTGAACCAATTGATGCTAAAGGTGTAATCAATGCTAATGAATATCGTTTTGTTGAAGAAAAAGCAAAAGGTATTATGGCGAGAAAAAGTGTTCATGAGCCTTTGCATACAGGAATTAAAGCTATTGATGCGCTTGTGCCAATTGGTCGTGGTCAAAGAGAGCTTATCATAGGTGATAGACAAACAGGTAAAACTACTGTTGCTGTTGATACTATTATATCTCAAAGAGGTCAAGGGGTTATCTGTATATATGTTGCAATTGGTCAAAAGCAAAGTACAGTAGC
The DNA here is from genome assembly GCF_001762835.1 of Campylobacter sp. BCW_6466. Lineage (NCBI taxonomy): Bacteria > Pseudomonadati > Campylobacterota > Epsilonproteobacteria > Campylobacterales > Campylobacteraceae > Campylobacter > Campylobacter sp. BCW_6466. The sequence goes on along the minus strand of NZ_MJXO01000072.1, from coordinate 36,044 downwards.
ACAAGTGGTTAAAAGACTAGAAGAACATGGTGCTATGGGATATACTATTGTTGTAAATGCTGGTGCTTCAGATCCTGCAGCTTTACAGTACTTAGCTCCATATACTGGTGTAACCATGGGCGAATTTTTTAGAGACAATGCAAAACATGCTTTAATTGTTTATGATGATTTGAGTAAGCACGCTGTAGCTTATCGCGAAATGTCTTTGATTTTGCGTCGTCCCCCAGGTCGTGAAGCTTATCCAGGCGATGTTTTTTATCTTCATTCAAGATTGCTTGAAAGAGCAAGCAAGCTAAATGATGAATTAGGTGCTGGTTCTTTGACGGCATTGCCGATAATTGAAACACAAGCGGGAGATGTTTCTGCTTATATTCCAACTAATGTTATTTCAATTACAGATGGACAAATTTTCTTAGAAACTGATTTATTTAACTCAGGAATTCGTCCTGCAATCAACGTTGGTTTATCGGTATCTCGTGTAGGTGGGGCTGCTCAAATTAAAGCTACAAAACAAGTTTCAGGTACATTAAGACTTGACCTTGCTCAATATAGAGAGCTCCAAGCTTTTGCACAATTTGCTAGTGATTTAGATGAGGCAAGTAGAAAACAACTTGAACGTGGACAAAGAATGGTTGAACTCTTAAAACAACCACCTTATTCTCCGCTTAGCGTTGAAAAACAAGTAGTTTTAATTTTTGCAGGAACCAAAGGTTTCTTAGATGATATTGCTGTTTCTAGAATTAAAGAATTTGAAGATGGAATTTATCCTTTTATTGAGGCAAAACATCCAGATATTTTTGAGCAAATTCGCTCTAAAAAAGCTTTAGATTCTGACTTGGAAGAAAAACTAGCTAAAGCAATTAATGAGTTTAAAGCAAATCATTTATAAGGTCTTTTATGTCTAATTTAAAAGAAATTAAAAGAAAAATTAAAAGTGTTCATAACACTCAAAAGACTACAAATGCTATGAAGCTAGTTTCTACTGCTAAGTTAAAAAAAGCAGAAGAAGCAGCTAAAAGATCAAAAATTTATGCACAAAAAATCGATGAAATTTTGAGTGAAATTTCATTTCAGATCAATAAAATTGTTCACAATGAAGATGATGTGCGTTTATCTTTGTTCCATAAAAAAGAACAAATTAAAACCGTAGATTTAATATTTATCACTGCAGATAAAGGTTTATGTGGTGGTTTTAATATTAAGACTTTAAAAACAGTAAGTGAAATGCTAAAAGAATATGAAGCAAAAAATATTAATATTCGTCTTAGAGCTATAGGTAAAACTGGGATTGAATATTTTAATTTTCAAAAAATAGAATTGTTAGAGAAATATTTCCATCTTAGTTCTAGTCCTGATTATGAGAAAGCATGTGAAGTAATTCATGCTGCTGTAGATGATTTTTTAAATGGAAATACAGATGAAGTGATTTTAGTTCATAATGGTTATAAAAATATGATTACCCAAGAACTTAAAATCAATCATCTTATTCCAGTTGAACCAAAGAGTATTGAACAGACTCATAATTCTCTTTTAGAGCTTGAACCGGAAGGAACTGAGCTTTTAGAAGATTTAATGAAAACATATTTTGAGTATAATATGTATTATGCGTTAATCGATTCTTTGGCGGCAGAGCATAGTGCAAGAATGCAAGCTATGGATAATGCAACTAATAACGCAAAGGCAAGAGTGAAACAACTAAATTTAGCTTATAACAAAGCAAGACAAGAATCTATTACCACTGAGCTTATAGAAATTATCAGTGGTGTTGAATCGATGAAATAGTAAATTTTAAGGAGAAGATAAATAATGCAAGGATTTATTTCACAGGTATTAGGTCCGGTTGTTGATGTAGATTTTAACGACTATTTACCTCAAATTAATGAAGCAATTGTTGCAAATTTTGAAAGCGAAGGAAAAAAACATAAACTTGTTTTAGAAGTAGCAGCTCATTTAGGAGATAATAGAGTTAGAACTATTGCTATGGATATGACAGATGGTTTGGTAAGGGGCTTAAAAGCTGAGGCTTTAGGTGCTCCTATTAGTGTTCCTGTTGGTGAGAAAGTTTTAGGAAGAATTTTCAATGTTACTGGAGATTTGATTGATGAAGGTGAAGAAGTTCCTTTTGATAAAAAATGGGCAATTCATAGAGATCCGCCAGCTTTTGAAGATCAAAGCACAAAAAGTGAGATTTTTGAAACAGGAATTAAAGTTGTAGATTTGCTTGCTCCTTATGCAAAAGGTGGTAAAGTAGGTCTTTTTGGCGGTGCAGGTGTTGGTAAGACTGTTATTATTATGGAGCTTATTCACAATGTTGCATTTAAGCATAGTGGCTATTCTGTATTTGCAGGTGTGGGTGAGAGAACTCGTGAAGGAAATGACCTTTATAATGAAATGAAAGAAAGTAATGTTTTAGATAAAGTTGCTCTATGTTATGGACAAATGAATGAACCACCAGGGGCAAGAAATCGTATTGCTTTAACAGGTTTAACAATGGCTGAGTATTTTAGAGATGAAATGGGTCTTGATGTGCTTATGTTTATTGATAATATCTTTAGATTTTCACAATCAGGTTCTGAAATGTCAGCACTTTTAGGAAGAATTCCGTCAGCTGTGGGTTATCAACCAACCCTAGCAAGTGAAATGGGTAAATTCCAAGAAAGAATTACTTCAACTAAAAAAGGCTCAATCACTTCAGTTCAAGCTGTTTATGTTCCAGCTGATGACTTAACCGACCCAGCTCCAGCAACTGTTTTTGCTCACTTAGATGCTACAACAGTTTTAAATAGAGCTATTGCTGAAAAAGGTATTTATCCTGCAGTTGACCCACTTGATTCAACTTCAAGAATGCTTGATCCAAATATCATTGGAGAAGAACATTATAAAGTTGCTCGTGGTGTTCAATCGGTACTTCAAAAATATAAAGATTTACAAGATATCATTGCCATTTTAGGTATGGATGAGCTTAGCGAAGAGGATAAACTTGTAGTTGAAAGAGCAAGAAAGATTGAAAAATTCTTATCACAACCATTTTTCGTTGCAGAAGTTTTCACAGGTAGCCCAGGAAAATATATAAGCCTTGAAGATACAATAGCAGGATTTAAGGGAATTTTAGAAGGTAAATATGATCATTTACCAGAAAATGCTTTCTATATGGTTGGAAATATAGATGAAGCTATTGCAAAAGCGGATAAATTAAAAGGTTAATTTATGAACGATTTGATTAATTTCGAGATAGTTACGCCTTTGGGTGTAATCTATCAAGGAGAAGTAAAATCTGTTACTTTACCAGGTAGTGAAGGAGAATTCGGCGTGCTTAAAGGACATGCTGCTTTGGTTTCTTCTTTAAAATCTGGAGTAATTGATATTGAAAAAGCTGATTTAAATCATGAATTAATTGCTATTGATGCTGGACATGCAAAGGTAGATGAAGATAAGATTTGCGTGTTAGCAAAGGGTGCGATTTGGATTTGCGGAAGTGATGAAAGTGAGATTGAAAAAAATCTTGCTCAAGCAAAAGATTTGATTAAATCTATGAGTTCTGATAATGTAGCCTTAGCAGCAACTTTTTCAAAATTTGATAATGCAAGGATGCATTAATGAATTTTGAAGCTATATTTCATTTTTTCAATAGTTCAAGTATTATTACTTATATAGTTTTATTATGGCTTTCTTTATATTTTATTTTAGCGTTTAGTATTTTGTTTGCTAGATTGACTTATTTGGCTACATGGAGAAATAAAGAAAAAGAAAGTTTAGAAACTTTGCTCTTGGGTGAGAAGGATTTAAGTCGTACTGATTCGATTTTAAGAAAATGCAATGATACAACTTCAAATCATTTAGAAATTTATAAAAATTTAGCAAGTCGTCGCGCTTCTGCTGGACTTACTTGGCTTAGTATTATTGCTTCAACTTCACCTTTTATAGGTCTTTTTGGGACAGTTATTTCTATACTTGAAACTTTTGGTGGGCTTGGAACTCAAAATTCTTTAAGTATCATAGCTCCTAAAATCAGCGAGGCTTTAGTTGCTACAGGTTGTGGTATTTTAGTAGCAATTCCTGCTTATACATTTCATCTCATCATTAAAAGAAAAGCTTTTGAACTTTTAAGCATTATTGATAGCGAGATTAAAGTTATAAGTTCGAGTAAATAAGGTTAAAAATGCCATTTGATGATGAAAAACCTGAACTTAATATCACACCTTTAGTAGATATTATGCTTGTATTGCTTGCGATTTTAATGGTAACAGCTCCAAGCATTACTTATGAAGAAAAAATTAATCTTCCACAAGGTAGTCAAAAAAATACTAGTGCTCCAACTGTTAAGAGTTTAATTATTAGTGTTAATGCAAAAAAAGAAATTTTTTTAAATCAAGAAAAATACGATTTTATAAGTTTTGCTGACAATCTTGCTCAAAGAAAAGCACAATTTAATACCGAAGATCCGGTTTTTATACGCGCTGATAAAAGCTTAAAATATGACGATGTTATTTCAGTCTTAAGAAGTGTAAAAAATTTAGGATTTAATAAAGTTGCTTTACAGACTGAATAATCATGAAAAATTATGGTTTGAGTAATTTAAATTCGTTTTTACTTGCTTTAGCAATATATATTAGTATAGTAATTCTTGTTTTTTTTAGACTTGTAAGCGAGGTTGAACCTGCTATACAATATACTGATATAAAAGATAGTTTTGTAGATATTGAACTTGCTGAACCATCAAAACAAGTTATTACTCAAAGCAACACTCCTAAAGAAATACAAAAACCAACAGAGCAAATTGATATAGAAAAGCTTTTTGCTCAGACTACAAATAAAACAGTTAAAACCGAAGATATTGACCAAAAGGCAAGTAATTTTAATGAGCTTTTTGGAAATATCAAAGAAATACAAGAAGAAAAGACTACAAAAATTCAATCAAGTGCTAAATCAGGAGCTTCTAGTGCCCCAAAACCTCAAGCTTCCGAACTTGTAAAGCAACTTAATGATAGTTTACTTCAAGAAGAAAGTTCAACGCAAGGCGAAAGCACAAAGGCGCAAAAGATTGGAATTTATGATGAATTTTTAGGGAAAGTTGTGCGTATTATCACTCAAAGATGGACTCAGTATTATCCAAATAGTGAAAAAATTTCTGTTAAGGTAAAAATTTTTATTGATGAAAATGGAAAATTTGGCTATACTTCAGTTGAAAAAAGTGGGAATCCTTTATATGATGCTAAAGTGGCTGAATTTTTAGAAAGTCAAAAAGGTAAATTTATTACTTATCCTCCGCAAAATAAAAATATAAGCATTACCATGAATTTAAGAGATGAAGCAAAAGTTAAAAATGATTAGGAGAAAAAAATGAAAAAAATTGTAGCAATTTTTTTAGTCTTTTTAGGAAGTCTTTGGGCAGAAGATCCAGTGATTGATGTTGTTAATTCTGGTGTAGTTTTACCAAAGATTATTGTTAAAGACAATTCAAATTTAAGTGATGAGAATTTAAAGAAAAGCTTTTATAATATCATTGTGAACGATTTGAAAGTAAGTTCAAACTTTGAAGTTGTTGCTAATGCAACTGAGACAAGTAATTATACTTTTGAATACGCTTTAAATAAAAATGGTAACACTTTGAGTTTAAATGTAAAAATAAAAGCTGGCGGTTCTGATAAGTCAGAGCAAACTTATACTTTAAATGGTTTAGAGCAATATCCATTTTTGGCACATAAAAGCGTCAAAGCTTCTGTAAATGCGTTAGGACTTGCACCTGTTGATTGGATGGATCATAAAATTTTGATCGCGAGAAATTCTAGCTCTAAGAAAAGTCAAATTATTATGGCTGATTATACTTTAACTTATCAAAAAGTTATTGTTGATGGTGGGCTTAATTTATTTCCAAAATGGGGAAATAAAGAACAAACTCTATTTTATTATACAGCTTATGATCATGATAAGCCAACTTTATACCGTTATGATTTAAATACCAATAAAGCTAGTAAAATTTTATCAAGCGGCGGTATGGTTGTAGCAAGTGATGTGAGTGTAGATGGAAGTAAACTACTTGTTACCATGGCTCCAAAAGATCAGCCTGATGTTTATTTATATGACTTAAATACCAAAAATCTAACACAATTAACTAATTATTCTGGTATTGATGTTAATGGAAATTTTATTGGCTCAGATGATAGTAAAGTGGTATTTGTAAGCGATCGTTTAGGATATCCTAATATTTTTATGCAAGATTTAAATAGCAATAGTGCTGAACAAGTTGTTTTTCATGGTAGAAACAATTCGGCTGTTTCGACTTATAAAGATTTTTTGGTTTATTCAAGTCGTGAACCAAATCAAGCAGGTGTTTTTAATATTTATTTGATGTCAATTAATAGTGATTATATTCGTCAACTTACAGCAAATGGAAAAAATTTATTTCCAAGATTTTCTAGTGACGGTGGAAGTATAGTATTTATTAAATATTTAGGTGCGCAAAGTGCTTTAGGTGTTATTCGTGTAAATGCAAATAAGACTTTTTATTTTCCTCTTAGGGTTGGAAAAATTCAATCAATTGATTGGTAAAAATTTCAATTTTAGGTTAAAATTAATTAAAAATTAGATATAATAGTAAGAATTTATTAACTTTGAAAGGTCATAAATGAAAAAAATTCTTTTTACTTCAATTGCAGCTCTTGCAGTTGTTATTAGTGGTTGTAGCACAAAAAGCACTAGCGTAAGCGGTGATAGTAGTGTTGATTCAAATCGTGGTTCAGGTGGAAGTGATGGTTGGGATATTGATTCAAAAATTTCTCAACTTAATGATACTTTAAATAAAGTATATTTTGATTTTGATAAATTCAACATTCGTCCTGATATGCAAAATGTTGTAAGCACGAATGCTAATATCTTTAACACTGAAGTAAGCGGTGTAAGTATTACTGTTGAAGGAAACTGCGATGAGTGGGGAACTGATGAATATAACCAAGCTCTAGGTTTAAAAAGAGCAAAAGCTGTAAAAGAAGCTTTAATCGCTAAAGGTGTAAATGCTGATAGAATTGCTGTTAAGAGCTATGGAGAAACAAATCCTGTGTGCACTGAAAAAACTAAAGCTTGCGATGCGCAAAACAGACGTGCTGAATTTAAATTATCAAGATAATTAATGAAAAAAATATTCACAGTAGCTCTTCTTGGAGCTACTTTACTTTATGCAGAAAGCTCAGCTTTTGGTGCAGGAGATATAACAAGCAATTCTTCTTATGGTTTAACTTCAAATGAAAAATTATTTAAAGAAAAGTTAGATAATTTAAATAATGAAAATATACAAACAAATGCTAGAATTAATGAAATTAACGAAAGAATCGAGGGTTTACAAAGCACTTTAGAAGGTATAAATTCTCAATATGCTAAATCAAATTCTAGATTAAGTCAAGTTGAAGAGAATAATCAAAATATTGAAAATAATTTTACTAGTGAAATTCAAAAATTAAAGGCTTATGTTGAAGAAAGTAGAAAAATTCAAGAAGCTAATAATAAGCAAGTAAAAAAAGTTTTAGCCGAACTTAGTTCTTTAGTAGATGCTATTAATGCAAATTATATTTCTAAAAACGAATTAAATGATGCAAATTTAAGCGTTAAAACTATTACACCTAGTGTTGTTGTTTCAACTACAGATTCAAATAGTACCATTGAAAACAATAATACTCAAAATACCCAAGATGATAAAGCAAAACAAATTGATGAATCTTGGAAAAAGAAAAAAAATAATGAAATTTTAGAATTAGCGATAAAAGATGTTGATAAAAATGCTTTTGAAGATTCCAAAGCAAAATTAAATTTTCTCATAACAAAGCAGTATAAACCTGCAAGAGCAAATTTTTGGTTAGGGGAGATCGAGTATAAACAAAAAAATTATAACAATGCTATTGTTTATTATAAAAAAAGTTCTTCTTTGAGTACAAAAGGGGATTATTTCCCAAAACTTTTATATCATACTGCCATTTCATTGGATAAAACAGGTGATACAAAAACAGCAAATGGTTTTTATAAAGCTTTAAAAACTAATTATCCAAATTCACCCGAAGCAAAAGCTTCACCCAATAGAAAATAAATTAAGGAGATAAAATGGCTATAGAAAAAAATAGTGTAGTTTCAATGTTTTATGAGTTAAAAGACGCAAATACAAATGAAGTTTTAGAATCAAATTTATACTCTCAACCTATTTCTTTTATTTTAGGCAAAGGTCAGATTTTAGAAAGCTTAGAAGAAGAAGTGATGAAGCTTGATTGCCCTAGCAATGCTGATGTGGTAATTAAAAAAGAAAAAGGTTTAGGCGAATACGATGAAAATGCCGTTCAAACTTTACCAAAAGAGCAATTTGCAGGTATTGATTTAAAAGTAGGTATGGAGCTTTTTGGCGAAGGTGAAAATGGCGAAACCGTTCGTGTAACTGTAAAAGAGATTGGCGAAAATGATGTCACAATTGATTATAATCATCCTTATGCGGGTCGTGATTTGCTTTTTTCTTTAAATATCGTAGATGCTAGAGCTGCAAGTGAAGATGAAATTCTTACAGGTATTATTGCAGGAAGTCATAGTTGTGGTTGTGGAAGCGGACATGGACACGATCATCATCACGGACACGGTGGCGGCGGTTGCTGTGGTGGCGGCGGTTGCGGTTGTCATTAATGAAGACTGCGTTCATATTTCCAGGTCAAGGCTCACAAAGTCTTGGCATGGGAAAAGATTTTTATGAAAACTCTATAAAAGCCAAAGAACTCCTTCAAAACGCAAGTGATTTTTGTAAGATTGATTTTAAACATTTGCTTTTTGAAGAAAACGAAAAACTCAATCAAAGTGAATTTACTCAACCCGCCATCGTTTTAAATTCCTTAATGGCTTATAGTGTTTTACTTGAAAAAAAACCTGATTTAAGTTCGAAATTTGCTTTAGGGCATTCTTTGGGAGAATTTTCAGCCTTAGCTGTCAATGGTGCTTTTGATTTTTTAGAGGCTCTTTCTTTGGTCAATAAAAGAGGGCTTTTTATGCAAGAAGATTGTGTAAAAGTTGAAGCGGGTATGATGGTTGTTTTAGGGCTTGATGATGAAAAGGTTGAAGAGCTTTGTCAAAAAGCACAAAAAGAAAACAAGCAAATTTTTGCTGCAAATTATAACTGCGATGGACAAATCGTTGTAGCAGGTTTAAAACCTGATTTAGCAAGTTATGAAAGTGTATTTAAAGAAGCAGGAGCTAAAAGAGCTATGCTTTTAAATATGAGCGTGGCAAGTCATTGTCCTCTTTTGGAAAATGCTTCAGCTAAGCTTTGTGTGGAGCTTGAAAAGGTGTTAAAACCAAATTTTAAAGCCGTAATTTCTAATGCAAATGCCAAAATTTATACAAGCAAAGAAGAAGCCCTTGAACTTTTAAAAGCACAACTTATCTCTCCTGTGCTTTATAAACAAAGCATTAAGGCATGTGAAAATGAAGTAGATTATTTCATAGAATTTGGTGCAAGCGTGCTTAAGGGTTTGAATAAAAAAATCACTTCAAAAGAAACTTATGCTTTAACAAATATGAATGATATTGATGAATTTTTAAAGGTTATATGATGAAAATAGCAATTTTAGGAGCCATGAGTGAAGAAATCACTCCTTTGCTTGAAACACTTAAAGATTATACAAAAATAGAACACGCTAATAATACTTATTATTTTGCAAAGTATAAAAATCATGAACTTGTTTTAGCGTATTCTAAAATCGGCAAGGTAAATTCTACTCTTAGTGCTAGTGTGATGATAGAAAAATTTGGCGCACAAGCTTTGCTTTTTACAGGAGTTGCAGGTGCTTTTAATCCTGAACTTGAAATTGGTGATTTGCTTTATGCAACAAAATTAGCCCAATACGATCTTGATATTACCGCTTTTGGGCATCCTTTGGGTTTTGTTCCAGGTAATGAAATTTTTATCAAAACCGATGAGAAATTAAACAATCTTGCTTTAGAAGTTGCTAAGGAATTAAATATCAAACTGCGTGCAGGTATTATTGCAACGGGTGATGAGTTTATTTGCGATGAAGCAAAAAAAGCAAAAATTAGAGAAATTTTCAATGCGGATGCTTGTGAAATGGAAGGCGCAAGTGTGGCTTTGGTTTGCGATGCTTTAAAGGTGCCTTGTTTTATCTTAAGAGCTATGAGTGATAAAGCAGGGGAAAAGGCTGAATTTGATTTTGATGAGTTTGTGATCAATTCAGCTAAAATTTCAGCCAATTTTGTGCTTAAAATGTGCGAGAAATTATGATAAATCTTAGCAAAAAACTTATACGCCAAGTTGCACAAGCTAATGCTAAATTTGGACTTATTAAAGATGGAGATAGGGTTCTTTTAGGGCTTAGCGGCGGGAAAGATTCTTTGGCTTTAGCCCATCTTTTAAATCGTATGCAAGCTCATGCTCCTTTTAAATTTGAACTTGAAGCGGTAACTTTGAGTTATGGCATGGGCGAGGATTATTCTCATCTTCATGCACATTGTGAAGAACACGGCATTAGACATAGCGTGCTTGATTCAAATATTTATGAAGTTTCAGGTGATACCATAAGAGAAAATTCAAGTTTTTGTAGTTATTTTTCGAGAATGCGTCGTGGAGCTTTATATACTTACGCTCTTGAAAAAGGTTTTAACAAGCTTGCTATAGCCCATCATTTAGATGATGCAGCAGAAAGCTTTTTTATGAATTTTATTCATAATGGAGCTTTAAGAACCTTAGCGCCTATTTATCAAAGCAAACGCGGTGTAATTGTGATACGCCCTTTGATTTTTGTGCGAGAAAGACAGCTTAGGGATAATGCTACGCAAAATGAACTTAGCGTGATAGGAAATGAATTTTGTCCTGGTATGAAACTCAGCGAAAAAAATGTAAAATTCCCCCACGCTAGAGAAGAAGCTAAACAGCTTTTAGCAAATTTAGAAAAAGATCATCCTAAGCTTTTTACAAGTTTAAAAACCGCTTTTGCCAATTTACACACGGAGAGTTTTTGGCTTCAAAAGGCATAAAAGCATGAAAAAAGCTTTTGTTTTAGTGGATTATCAAAATGATTTTATTGATGGAAGTTTAGGTTTTGATAAGGCTTTAAAGATCAAAGAAAATATTCTTAAAGCCTTAAATCAAATCGATTTTAATAACACGCATTTGCTTTTAACCTATGATACGCATGATGAGCATTATCTACAAAGTAAAGAAGGTTTAAATTTACCTGTAAAACATTGCATTAAAGAGAGTTTAGGTTGGCAAATGCCAAAGGAATTTGAACCTTTTTTACAAAAAGCTCATAAAATTTTTTATAAAAATACTTTTGGTAGCTTAGAATTAGCTAATTTCATACAAAAAAGTGATTATGAAGAACTTCATTTTGCAGGGCTTGTTTCTCATATTTGTGTGTTTTGTAATATTATTTTAGCTTTTGGTGCTAAGCCTAATGCAAGGATAATTTTACACCAAAATTTAAGTGCAAGTTTTGATGAAAATTTAGAAAAATCCGCTTTTGATATACTTAGGGCTTATGGTATTGAAATTGTTTAATGCAAGGCTTTATACTTCATACTCAAAAAGTTAAAGATGAGGATTTGATTGTTTATATTTTAAGTCCTAAAATGCTTATTAAGGCTTATCGTTTTTATGGACTTAGACATTCTAGTATTTTAAGCGGCTATAAAATCGACTTTGCTTTAGAAGAAAATCCTAGTTTTTTACCAAGACTTAAAGATGTATTGCATTTGGGATTTTTATGGATTATGCAAAGGGATAAAATGCTTATTTGGCAAGAATTTATCCGTCTTTTATATAGACACTTAAAAGATGTGGAAGAGCTTGATAGTTTTTATTTTGATTTACTTGATGAGTGTGTGAAAAGGTTTGAAAAACAAAATCCAAAGCGTGTTATTGTTGATGCTTATTTAAAAATTTTGGAATTTGAAGGAAGATTGCATAAAGATTTTTTTTGTTTTGCCTGTGATGAGAAAATTCAAAATTCCATTACATTACTAAGGGCTTTTTTACCTTCGCATTCTCAATGTGCTTTAGGATTTGAGTTTGAAGAGAAAAAACTAAAACAATTTTATAGCAGTAAAAATTGTGCGATTTTTGATGATGAAGAAATAGAAAATTTATATCATTTGATTAAGGAAGGTTTATGATATTAAGTGATGAAAAATGTGATTTTTTAGAATCAATAGCAAGTTTTTTAAGTCCTAAAGATGTGGAGCTTGTCTTTGTGGATAGTAAAGAAATGCAAGAAATTAACTTAGAGCAAAGAAAACAAGATAAAACCACTGATGTACTTTCTTTTCCGCTTGAAAATATCGATGAGAGTTTGCCTTTGGGTTCTGTTGTGATCAATGTGGATTTGGCAAAAGAAAAGGCTAAAGAGTTAGGGCATAGCTATGAAGAAGAAATAAGCTTGCTTTTTATCCACGCTATGCTTCATTTGTTAGGTTTTGATCATGAAAATGATAATGGAGAAATGAGAGAAAAAGAGAAAGAACTTATAGAGCATTTTAATTTACCTAAAAGTTTGATTGTAAGGACTTTGGGATAACTCCACCCCAAAACGGAACAGATCTTGCTTATATTATTTTAATATATTTAGGTTGAAGGCAAAAAAATCTAAATCAAGGAATTAATATGAGTATCTTTAGCATCAATGATAACTCAAACTATAATTCTATACTTTCACAAGCAAAAGCTAATAAAGAAAGTAAAGAAAATTCTAAAATAAGTTTTGCTAATTCTTTTTTAAAACAAAATGCTAGTAAATTAAATGAAATTCAAAATGCAAATTCACAAACTCTAGCAAGAAGTGAAGTATTAAATTCTACTAATACAACAAATACTAGCAATAACACTAATTTTAGTATAAGTAGTAAGACAAGTTCTCCTAATTATGATATATCAAGTGAATTTAAAAACTCTATTTATACTCTAAAATATAAACAAGCAGATATAAGCAATACTTCTACTAATACAGCCTATGGCTATAGTGTAGATAAAGATGGTTATATGGGAAGTGATTTTAACAAAGCTGCGGGACTTCCTGAAGATTTTAAGATACATAAATCTACTTTAGATGAGATTCAAAGATATAATGAGAATAGTTATTTTTTTGCAGATAAAAAAGAATATTTAGGGATTAGCGGTAATTATTTTACAAACATAGATATGGCAGATACCATTAAACAATATTATAATCAATTTAATCAAATTATAAATCATACTTTTAACGATACCAATAAAACAAGTTTTACTGAAGCAGATTTAAATAGTTTGCCTAAAGGATATAGTGTATCTGATACAAATAAAGATTTTGCTTCACTTGAAAGATTAGATACACAAACCATAACAAATTATTACAACACCCAAGAACAATACGATGAAATGGAACAATTGGGAACGATTGCAAGTATTAGCTTAGGATTACAGCCATTAGATTTTACTCCACAAAGCATGCAAACTCAAAATTTAGATCAAGACAGTGCAAGAGATACTTTTAATCCTGATATGTCATTTTATCCAAAAAATGAAGATGGAACTTATACTAAAGAAGACTTATTTATGAGTTTTTTAAAAGCTTCTGGCGGAGAAGTTTTAGCAGGTGGTGATACTAAAATTAACCCCATAATCCAATCTTTCAGAGAAGCTATGGCTAAAGAAAGCTTTGATGGATCATTAGCTTCCTTAGATGACATCATGACAGGTAAGGTAGATTTTGCAAGTTTATTAAAAGGCTATGCACAAGATGGTTGGCTTGACGCAGATATATATGCAATGGAAAAAGGAATTAAATGGCAAAATCATATAGGTTATGGTGGTAGAGCTTGGTTTGAAAGAGAGCTTAATCAAGCAAAAGCTAATGGTTGGAAAGCAAGCAGTGAAAGTATAAATTCTTATGTTAATTCTATAATGGATAGATTAAATAATCTTATAGGACAAACTAGGGTTTAGAAAAAATTTTCGATTTTTTCTTGCATTATCTTAGCATCATTGATACGATTGACTTCATCTCTAAAGGCTGAAGCGTCTTTATGCCCTTTAGAATACTCGTGTAAATGCTTGCGAAATATACTTACACCTTGATCTTTGTAGTGTTTTATCATTTCATCAAAATGAGTGAGTATGATTTCTTTTTTGAGTTTTTCATCTACGCTTTTACCGCTTTTGATTTCATAAAATATCCAAGGATTTCCCACGCTTGCACGCCCTATCATGAGTCCATCGCATTTTGTGATTTCATAAACTTCTTTAGCGTTTTGTGCGTTAATATCACCATTTGCAATCACAGGAATTTTCACGCTCGCTTTAGCACTGGCAATGGATTCATAATCGGCTTTTCCGCTATAAAGCTGTTTTCTTGTGCGTCCGTGGATGCTTACAAAATCCACCCCCAAGCTTTCACAAATTTTAGCCATTTTTTCAGGATATTTTTCATTAAATCCTAGTCGAAATTTCACACTTGTAAGGCTTTTTTTATTGTTTTCTTTAATTACTCCTACAAGATTTTTAAAAAGCTCTAATTTTTCTAGCAAAGCACTACCAGCGCATTGTTTAACAACTTTATTTACAGGGCAACCGCAATTAAAATCAATCCCATCTACAAAATCCATTTCATTTAGCATTTGCACTGCTTTTTTTAGCACTTCTTTATCTCCACCTGCAATTTGGACTATATAAGGATTTTCTAATTCAGCTCTTTCTAGCATATGTAGAGTTTTAGAACTTTCATAAACTAAGGCATTAGAACTTATCATTTCGCTTATGGTGATATCAGCACCAAATTTTTTTACTACATTACGAAAAGGCAGATCTGAAAAACCTGCCATAGGAGCTAAAAATAAAGGTTTTTTGCTAAAATCTATCATTGTATGAGTTGGTTTAGATTGATTTTGATATTTTTTTCACGCAAGGCTAAAAAGGCCTTAAAATCATTAAATTTCTTATCATCATTGTGAATTTGCTCTCTTAACTCATCTAAAAGTCCAAATTCAGCTAAAAGATATAAATGTGCTCTTAAAGCTTCGCTTTTTTCATTTTTAATTTTGTTAAAAATTCCTAAAATAGCATCAGGATTTAAAAGTTTAGTACTTAGTTTTGCTGCGTTAAGATAGTCTTTTTCGCTTAGTATATTGTGTGAAAGTAAAACTTCGTATTCTGCTGCACTAAGTTCTAAATTTCCTTCTTTAAAACGCTTGATAAGTGTGAGAACTTCAGAAGGCTTTTTAGGGATTTTTACATTTTTAATTTGTTCATAACTAGCTTTTTCTATAAGAGTATTAAAAGCAATTTCTTCAAATTCATCTTTGATTTCATTAAGGTTTTTAAGTTTGCTATAGGCATAATTTGCATCGTTTTTGAGATGATTTTTTTCATTTTGCAAATATAAAACATTGTTATTTTCGAGTTTAAATTTACTAAGGTTAAAAAATTCGTTTTTATTTAAACCATCAATAAGATCTAAAATTTCATTGATTTTATTTGAGTGTGGAATTTTTTCATGTGTTTTTAGGGTTTTAAAAAGCTGTGCCACAGCTCTAAATTCTTTTGTTTGAAAAGTGGTTTTAAGATCTTTTTCAAGGAGCAAATCTTGAGTATAAGCTTCAAATTTAGTTGCATCTTTAAAAAAATGCTTAAATTTTAAATAACGCAAAAATCCATAAAATGCTATGTGCAAAACGGCTAAAATCATATAAACAAATAAAGGAATAACAAGCCATATCATAATAGGTAGTTCAAAGGTATAAGTACTGATATTTAGAGTATAGCTTCCTAGTTCTAGATGCCAAGCAAAGGCAAAAATAAGTGCTATATAAATAAAACTTGCAAGTAAAAAGAGTTTAATTTTCATGTTTTTTTCCTTGTTCTGCAATTTGACGGCAAGTGATACAATATCTTGCGTGAGGTTTGACTTTTAGTCTTTGAGAGTCGATTTCATCATCGCAAGATTCGCAAATTCCATAAGTGCCGTTTTTGATTTTATCTAAAGAATTTTCGATTTCTATAAGTTCTTCTTTGAGATTGGTGCTGATAGTAAAGTCAATTTGAGAGCCTGTTTCTATGATAGAAAAATCTACACTATCGCTTGGGACGCTATTGTGAAGAGCTTCGATTTCATTTGAATTGCTTTGCAAATTTTCTAAGATGGTTTTTTTTCTTTCTTCTAAAATATTTTTGAAATTTTGTATTTCATTTTTTTTCATTTTAAAACTTTCTATTTGTGATAAGGGTGATTGTTGTTGATGCAAAATGCACGATAAATTTGTTCTAAAAGTAAGGTTTTAACAAATTGATGTGCTAAAGTAAGTTTGCTTAATGATAGTCTAAAATCCAAACTTTGATTAAATTCTTCTCTTAAACCATAAGCACCACCTATAAAAAAACTTAATTCATTTTTATCTTGGATGAGTTTTGCAAATTCTATACTTGTAAGTTCTTTCCCTTTTTCATCAAGAGCGATACAATAGCCTTTTTTATAAGGCATAAAAGCTTCTTCATAGCTTTTTTTTGCTTCTATGGCATTTAAATTTTGAGCTAAGGCTATTTTTTTATTAAAAACATTTATTTCTTTTAAAGTGGCGTATTTAGAAATAAGTTTAGAGTATTTCTCACTCCAAGTTTTAAATTCATCACTTTTTTGAATACAAAAGATATTAACTTGCAAATTATTTTCCACTGAAAAATTTTAGCACATCGCTAAGATATTGTTTTTGTTCTCCTCTTTCAACTATGGCATCTATAAGTCCATGTTCTAACAAGAACTCTGCTTTTTGAAAGCCTTCAGGTAAATCTGCTCCTATAGTTTGTTTAATAACTCTTGCACCAGCAAAACCGACTAAAGCTTCAGGTTCAGCGATGATTAAATCTCCAAGCCAAGCAAAAGAAGCACTTACCCCACCCATAGTAGGATCAGTTAAAATGCTAATATAAGGAAGTTTTTCTTTGCTAAGAAGTTTAAGTGCGGCGCTAGTTTTGCTCATTTGCATCAAAGAATAAGTACTTTCTTGCATTCTAGCTCCACCGCTTGCACTTACGATGACAAGAGGGGTTTTGCTTGTGATGGCTCTTTGTACAGCTCTAACGATTTTTTCTCCTTCAACAGAACCTAAAGATCCGCCCATAAAAGAAAAATCAAATACAATAAGTTGGGTTTTTAAACCATTGATTTCACATTCTCCACTAATAACAGAACTTTTTCTACCTGTTTTACTTTCACCTTCGCTAAGGCGTTTTTTATAGGATTTGCTATCAACAAATTTTAAAGGATCTATAGCCTCTAAATTTGCATCATACTCAATAAAACTGCCTTCATCGCTTAAAAGTTTAATACGTTCATCAGCTGAAATTCTCATGTGATAATTACATTTAGGGCAAACATTAAAACAAGATTCTATTTCTTTATAATACATCAAAGCATGACAACTTTGGCATTTTACCCAGTGATTTGGAGCTTCTTTAACGCTAGGTTGTTGTCTTCTTATTTTTGAAAAAATATCTGCAAAATTCATATATTCACCTAATTATTTTTTAAAAATTTTAAGATTATATCAAAAATTTTTTTGTCTTGGCTTAGGAGAAGGAAATTTTCATTTTTTTCTATATATAAATTTTGATGAATTGTTAAAGCAGCTACTGTATCAAAAATTCGTGTTTTTCCAAGAATTAATACAAAACTAAAATACGAAGCATAAGCGAGACTTAAGGCTGTTGCGCCCAAAGAGCGAAATTTTAATTGATTTTTTGTTAAAAAATCGAGAAGTTCTGGATAAAGTGAAATTTTTTCAACTATACCTATTTTAGAAAATAGATTAGGTGTTAAGGGTGAGTATTTTGGATCGGAAAGATTAGATTTAAAAGCTTGATTGTTATTAAAAGCAAAAATTTCTTGACTGACAAGATTGCAAACAAAAGCGCTTTTTGCCTGATCTTTTTCTATGAGAGCTATAGAAGTTCCATAAAATGGTATTTTAGAAACAAAATTTGAACTTCCATCCAAAGGATCAAGAATCATTTGTTTTGGGTTATCTTTCCCGATCAAGCCACTTTCTTCAGAAAAAATTTGCCCAAAACAACTAAGGTATTTTATGAAAATTTGTTCACATTTTAAGTCAAGCTCATAGCCTTGATTTTTATCATAGCCTAATTTAGAGCAAAGTTTAAGATCATTTTGTGGGATATTGTTTAGATACTTGCGTATTTGCAAATTTGCATTCAAGCAAGCATCTAAAAATTCTTTCATTAAAAGCGTGTTCCAAGATTAAATTCAAAACTATTAGTATCATCACCTTTTTTATCATTAAGAGGTTTGGCAAATACAAGCTGTAAAGGCCCAATTGGTGTAATCCATTCAATGCCTATACCTGTACTCATTCTTTTTATTTCATCTAAATTTTTACGCCCTATCATACCATAATCAAAAAACACGCTACCACGAAGTTTGATTCTATCAATCAAAGGGAAGCTAAGTTCTACGGAATTGGCAAAAGCTATGGTTCCTCCCACTTCATCTCCCCATTGGTTTTTAGGACTTACCGTTCTGCTTTCAAAACCGCGTATCGATCTAATACCACCTAAATAAATTCTTTGATTAATTGGCAAATAGCCTTCATCCCATACTTTATAAAAACTCGCTTTATAACGATAAATAAGATCATATCCTATATAGTCTTGCAAACCTTGATAAAAGTTAAATTTAGAGCTTGATGAAATAAATTCTTGATCTCCGCCAAGTCCAGCGTATTCTAAACTAGTTGAAGCAATGATACCTGATCGTGGCAGATAATAATCATCTGTATTGTTAAAGGTGATTGCTGGAGTTATAGAGCTTTTAATACTTTTGCCAAGTTCATATCCTGTTCTTAAAAGAGTTGGACTTAAGTGATAAATATCGCTTTGTTCAAGATTATAAGTTAAGCTTACATTATAGTATCTTGCAAATTGGCGTCCAACTGTTATATCAAAGCCGTAATTTTTTTCTGAATAATTATCCCATTCATAGTCATTTGAATAAAGTGTTCCACCTAGGCTATATTGACTATCAAGAACGCGTGGATTTATGAGACTAATCCTTCCTGATAAGGTATCATCGCTTTTATCTACGCTTACAGAGCTTTTTATTCCTGAACCAAAGATATTTGTATCTGATAAAGAAGCATTAAGTAAAATACCATCGCTTGATCCATAGCCAATGCCTCCAGAAATAGCTCCTGTAGAAGCTTCTTTAACATCAACAATCAAATCAATATGTGTATCATCAACTTTTTCTTCTTTGATATTTACATCGTCAAAATAAGAAGTTCTTTTTAAAGCATTTTTTGACTCGCTTAAGTCTGTTCTATTGTATAAATTACCTTCTGTTATATATAATTCTCGGCGTATGACGCGATCTACAGTGCGTGAATTTCCTGAAATAATAACATTTCTTATATAAACTTTATCGTGAGGGATTACTTTAAATACAACGGTAGCTTCTTGAGTTTGATCATTTTTTTGAATATCAGGATAGACTTCTACAAACGCATAACCTAAATCAGCACTTTGTGTTTCTATGGTTTTAACATCTTTTCTAATGTCTTCAATATTGATAGTTTTGCCAGCGCTTGATCTTAAATCTTTTACGGTTTGTGCATTTTGTTTATCATCAAATAAAGGATTTTCTATGTTTATACTTTTAATTTTATAAGGCTTTCCTTCTTTGATAAAATAAGTCAAATTTGCTTGATAAGTATCTGTGTAGGTTTTAAGATAAGGAGGAGATACTTGAACATCTAAATATCCTTTTTTCATGTACTCATCAGCAATTCTTGAACTATCATTACTAAGCTCAAAAACTTTTAATTTTCCATCATTGCGCCCCCACATCCAACCCATAAATTCTTTTTCTTTATTGACAATTGAAGGTTCTATATCAGAATATGAAAATTTCTTGGCTCCACTTAAATGAACATTATCAATAATGATATTTTCACCACGATTTACTATAAATTCAAGCTCTAATCCATCGGTATTTTCTAAAGTCTTTTTTTTGTATTCTACAATAGTATCAAAATAACTTTTTGCTTCATAATAAGCTTTAATGCGTTCAATAGCTTCTTTTATACTTCCTTCATCAAGTAGCGTACCTCTTTTAATCCCTAAAATACTTTCAACTTGTTTTCTATCATTTGAAGCTATACCTGTGATAGTAACCTTTGCTATAGTTGGTTTTTCAGTAACTATAATTTCCAAAATTCCATTGTTGTTTTCTACTGCAATATTTTCGAAATAATTTTGTTTATAAAGATTAAGAATAGCAGTGTTGATTTTTGCAGGATTTATTTCTTCTCCTATTTTAAGCCCTGTAATATTTATGGCACTTGTATTTGATAAGTGGTTTAATCCGATAAATTTAATATCCTTAATGGTTGCTGCATTGGCTATAGCAACTAAAGCACAAATACTAATAAGATGTTTTTTCATTGATTTTTTACCTAAAGCTTTATTAAAAGCTGTATAATAGCAAAAAAAATTTAACAAAAAAACTAAGGTAGAAAGTATGAAAATAGCAATTATAGGGCTTGGGCTTATGGGTGGATCTTTAGGGCTTTGTTTGAAAGAAAATAAGCTTATTTCTTGTGTTTATGGTATGGATTTAAGTAAAGAAAATGAAAAAGATGCCCTGCGATTAGGTCTTATTCATGAGCTTATAGAATTTAAAGATTTAGCTTTATGTGATATGATTTTTGTCGCAACTCCTGTTAATGCTATTATAGAAATTTTGCAAAAGTTAGTTGATTTGCCTTCTAATGTAACAATTATAGAGCTTGGAAGTACAAAAAGAAAAATTATAGAAAGTTTGCCTAAGAATTTAATCAAACAAACTCTTTTTGCTCATCCTATGACAGGAACTGAAAATTCAGGTCCAAAAGCGGCTTTTAAAGAGCTTTATAAAGATGCAGTTTGTGTTCTTTGCGATAGTGAAATAGCTGATGATTTGCATCAAAAAAGAGCAGTAGAAATTTTTTCTCATTTAGGGATGAAAATTGTTTTTATGGATAGTAAAGCCCATGATCATCATGCTGCTATTATTTCTCATTTGCCTCATGTTATAAGTTTTTCTTTGGCTAATTTTGTAATGAAAGAAGAGGATAAAAGAAATATTGTTCATTTGGCTGGAGGATCTTTTAAAGGTATGAGCAGAATTGCCAAATCATCACCACAAATGTGGGAAAGTATTTTTTTACAAAATAAAGATAACTTATTAAGTTCTATTGATTTTTTTCAACAAGAATTAGAGAGATGTAAACAAATGATACAATTAGATAAAAACGATGAATTAAGAGAATGGATGAAACAGGCTAATACTCTAAGAGAAATTTTATAAATTTGCTAGATATTTACTGAAAATATAATAGAATTTATACTAAAAACAACAAAAACATCGAAAATTTTTAAGGAAGGTTATGGCAAAAAGAAAAGGCAAAACTTATTTATCTGTTTTAATTTTAGTTTTAATAGCAATTTTGATTTTTTTTATTTCAAGATTAAGTATTTTTGAAAAAAATCCTCCTCAAATTTTAATGCCAGATGTTGTATATACTGATCTTAAAAAACCTATTTTAGTGCATGTTAAAGATGATGAAAGTTCTATCAAAAATGTACAAATTATATTGCATAAAGACGACAATACTAGTGCAATGGTTATAGCAGATGAAAAGATTTCTAATTTAAAAGATATTACCTTACAAGTTGCTTTGCCAAAATTTGGTTACAAAGAAAATGTAAAATCTTTTGTTTTGGAGGTGATAGCTAAAGATTCTAGTTTTTGGAATTTTTTTAGTGGTAATGAAGCAAGAAAACAAATTGCGGTATTAGTAGATAATACGGCTCCAAAAATCAATATCATAAGCAATTCTTACCAAATCGAGCAAGGCGGTGCTGGGGCTGTTGTTTTCAAGGCTGATGATGCTAATTTAGATAAGGTATATATAGAGACAAATAAAGGTAAAATTTTTAAAGCTACGCCTTATATAAAACAAGGGTATTATGCAGCTTTAATTGCTTGGGATGCAAGAGATGAGGAATTTCGTGCATTTGTTATCGCTACGGATAAAGCGGGAAATATTTCAAAAGAACGTATAAGGTATTATTTTGTTAATCGTAAATATCGTGTTTCAAATATCAATCTAACGGATAAATTTTTAGATGGAAAGATTGAGAATTTAGCAAATCAATACGCTCCAAAAGATAATAATTTCAATCGTTATGAAAAATTTAAGTTTGTCAATGAAACTTTAAGAAATAGTAATGAAAAACTTATCCATGAAATCACTTCAAAAGTACCTGAGGAAAAAATTGATAATTTTGATTTGAATTTATTTTTACCTCTTAAAAATGGTATGAAAGTAGCGGATTTTGCTGATCATAGGTATTATTCTTATAATGGGCAATTTGTGAGTGATTCTTATCATATGGGGCTTGATCTAGCAAGCGTAGCACAAGCTCCTATCATAAGTAATAACGCGGGCAAGGTTGTTTTTGCTGCTGAAAATGGGATTTACGGTTTAAATTTAATTGTTTATCATGGTTTTGGTGTTTATAGTCTTTACGGGCACTGTTCTTCTAAAAATGTTGATTTAGATGAAATGATTAATAAACAAAGTATTATAGGCAAAACAGGAACAAGTGGGTTAGCCTTAGGCGATCATTTGCATTTTGGAGTTTTGGTTCAAGGAGTTGAAACGCGTCCTGAACAATGGCAAGATAAAAAATGGATAGAAAATAATATTTACAATGTTTTAAATGATGGTAAAAAGATAATTTTAGGAAAAAATTAATGAAACAATTAACTTTAGCAAAAACTGTCAAAGGCGTAGGTATAGGACTTCATAAGGGTGAACCTATAGAAATTACTTTAGAGCCTTTAGAAGCAAATAGTGGTATAGTATTTTTTAGAAGCGATCTTAATGCAAGCTATAAGGCAAGTCCTGAAAATGTGATCAATACTCAAATGGCAACTGTTTTAGGAGATGATCGTGGATTTATTTCTACAATAGAGCATTTAATGAGTGCGATTAATGCTTATGGAATCGATAATGTACGCATAGTTTTAAATGCAAATGAAGCTCCTGTTATGGATGGATCAAGTATTAGTTTTTGTATGATGCTTGATGAAGCAGGGGTAAAAGAACTTGATGCGCCTAAAAAAATTATGGTAATTAAAAAGCCTATAGAAGTAAGAGATGGTAATAAATTTGTGCGTTTAACTCCTACTAAAGAACCCCGTATTAATTACACAATTAAATTTGACAATGCTGTTATAGGTGAACAAAGTTACAATTTTGAATTTAGCAAAAAAAATTATATAGAAAACATAGCAAGGGCTAGAACTTTTGGTTTTTTAAAAGATGTTCAAGCTCTTAGGAGTATGAATTTAGCACTAGGTGGAAGTTTAGAAAATACTATAGTGGTAGATGAAAATCGTATTTTAAATCCTGAGGGTTTGCGTTTCAAAGATGAGTTTGTAAGACATAAAATTTTAGATGCAATTGGAGATTTAACTTTACTTGGATATCGTGTTTTTGGAGATTATACTTCATATGCTGGGAGTCATCATTTAAATCATTTGCTTACTAAAGAAGTTTTAAAAGATAAAGATGCTTATGAAATTGTAAGCCTTGAAAAAACAACCCAAAAAGCTTATGAAAAGGTATTTGCATAAAAACCTCTCTTTTGCTTAATGCTTTATCTAAGCCTTTAATGATCGGAATTTATCAAGATGATGAACTTATAAAAACTTATAAAAGTGAAGAAAAAGCAAGCGAATTTTTACCAAAAATTTTAGATGAATTGCTTAAAGAATATGATTTTACAAGTTTAATTTATGCTAATGGTCCAGGTTCTTATATGGGGATTAAAATTTCTTATGTAAGTTTGAGTACTTTAAGTATAGTAAAAAATATTCCTTTATTTGCGGTGAGTGCTTTTGAATTAAATGGCTATAAACCCATAAGTGCAAATAAAAATTTTTGTTTTGTATATAAGGAAGGTGAAATTTGTTTAGAGCAAAATATCCCAGCAGAGTTTTTTTTACCAAAAAATTTACAAGAGCTTAAACTAAATAATGATAATCTTCCCTTTTATTTTTTAGATGCAATTTAGGATGAAATTTGAAAATTTTAGTTCCCGCTACGAGTGCGAATTTAGGGCCAGGTTTTGATTGTTTAGGACTTAGTTTAAAGCTTTTTAATGAAACTCAAATTCAAAAATCAGGTGTTTTTAGCATTAGTATTGGAGGTGAGGGCAGTGATAATATTTTTCTTAAAAAAAACAATATATTTGTAAATATTTTTTATGAAATTTATGAAAAACTAAGCGGAAAAAAAGATAATTTTCGTTTTATTTTTCAAAATAACATTCCTCTTTCAAGAGGGTTAGGAAGCTCTTCAGCTGTGATTGTTGGAGCTATTGCCAGTGCTTATTATATGAGTGGATTTAAGGTAGAAAAAGAACGTATTTTAGATGAAGCTTTAATTTACGAAAACCATCCAGATAATATCGCTCCAGCTACTCTTGGTGGTTTTGTGTGTTCTTTGGTTGAAAAAAATAAAGTTTATAGTATCAAAAAAGAGATTGATAAAGATTTAGCTGCTGTGGTTGTGATCCCAAATTTGGCAATGAGCACAGAACAATCACGCCAAGCTTTGGCCAAAAATTTAAGTTTTAATGATGCGGTTTTCAACCTTTCCCATGCTTCATTTTTAACCGCTTGTTTTTTGGAGAAAAAATATGAATTTTTAAAATTTGCAAGTCAAGATAAACTCCATGAAATCAATCGTATGAAAAACTTACCCGAGCTTTTTAAAGTGCAAAAATTTGCCTTAGAAAATAAAGCTTTAATGAGCACACTTTCAGGTTCGGGATCGAGCTTTTTTTCTTTAGCTTTTAAAGATGATGCTTTAGCTTTAGCAAAGAAAATGCAAACAAAATTTAAAGATTTTCGTGTGCAATATTTAGAATTTGATGATAATGGCTTTGAAATTTGCTAAAAAATATAAAAAAAAGATATAATTTTGAAAAAACATATACCAATTAGAATGTGCATAGTGTGTAAAAACCGCTTTGAGCAAAATATGTTATTTAGATTTAAAGTTGTTTTAGGAGATATTGTGCCTAAAGCAGAACATGGAAGAAGCGGATATTTATGTCAAAATTGTATTGAGAAAGAAGATAAAATCTTACAAAAAGCATTTTCTAAAATATGTAAAAATTTAAATACTAAAATTACTCAGCAAGGACTTAAGGAGATATTTTTAAATGGCAAAGATTAGAATTCATGAAATCGCAAAAGAATTAGGTTATGATAGTAAGGAAATTATTGAAAAGGCAAATGAATTAGGACTTGGAATTAAAACAGCATCAAATGCTGTAGAGCCTGAGATCGCAGCAGCTATTTATGAGTATATACAAACAAGAGAAATTCCAGAAGCTTTTAAGAAAAATATCAAAACTCCTACGGCAAAAAAGCCTAAAAAAGAAAATATAAAAGAACAAGAAAAGCTAAATGAATCTGAAAAAAAAGAAACTAAAAAAGAAGAAAAGCTTAAACAAGAAGTTAAAAAAGAAGAATTAAAAGTTGAAAAAGAAAATGCAAAAGAGGAAGAAAAACAAGAAATTATTGATACTCATAAGCCACAAAGCCTTGCTAGTGCAACTTTAGCCAAAAGACGCGGACTTGTCATTGTTAAAAAGAAAAAAGACGAAGAAGAAATTCAAGTTAAAAAAGAAGAAGTAAAAAATTCAAATGATATATCTATCAATAATGAAGAGCGCTTAAGTTTAAAAACTATGTTTTCAAATGCTGATGAGAGTTTAAAGAAAAAGAAAAAAGAAAAAAAATCTATTGCTGCGAGTAAAAAAGAAAGTACCGAAAAAATGAATTTTTTAGATGAACATGATTTTGGTGATATTTCTTTAGATGATGAAGATGAGGTAGTGTTACCTGATTTTAGTGTAAAAGAACAAGAAAAACCACAAAATATCAATAAAAAACAACCTAATTTTATAAGACAAGCTGTTGGAAATTCTGCGGGTTTTGGGCTTGAAGGTGGAATTCAAAGAAGAAGTCGCAAAAAACCACCTAAAAAGATTGAAAAAAAGGAAGTAGAAGAAGTAAGTAGTGTTTCTATTTCTAAAGAAATTCGTGTGTATGAATTCGCAGATAAGATAGGAAAAAGCACTAGTGAAGTGATTTCAAAACTTTTCATGCTTGGAATGATGACAACAAAAAATGATTTCTTAGATGAAGATGCGATTGAAATTTTGGCTGCTGAATTTGGTATAGAGATCAATATCATTAACGAGGCTGATGAGTTTGATTATGTAAAAGACTATGAAGAAGAGACTGATGAAAAAGATTTAGTGACTAGAGCACCTGTGATTACCATCATGGGGCATGTTGATCATGGTAAAACTTCTTTGTTAGATTATATCAGAAAATCACGCGTTGCAAGTGGAGAAGCAGGGGGTATTACCCAACACGTGGGTGCTTATATGGTAGAAAAAAACGGGCGTAAAATTACTTTTATCGATACTCCAGGTCACGAAGCTTTTACTGCTATGCGTGCAAGGGGTGCAAGTATCACTGATATTGTAATCATCGTTGTAGCCGCAGATGATGGGGTAAAACCACAAACCAAAGAAGCGATAAATCATGCTAAAGCAGCAGGTGTGCCTATTATTATCGCTATTAACAAAATGGATAAAGAAGCGGCAAATCCTGATATGGTAAAAACTCAACTCGCAGAAATGGAAATTATGCCAGTAGAATGGGGCGGATCTTATGAATTTGTAGGAGTTTCGGCTAAAACAGGAATGGGGATTGAAGATTTACTTGAGATCGTGCTTTTACAAGCTGATATTTTAGAACTTAAAGCCAATCCAAAAAGTTTTGCCAAAGCAAGCATTATAGAAAGTTCTGTGCAAAAAGGGCGTGGTGCGGTAGCTACTATTATCGTGCAAAATGGAACACTTACTGTAGGAAGTACTGTGGTTGCAGGCGAGGCTTATGGAAAAGTGCGTGCGATGAGCGATGATCAAGGTAAAGCTTTAAAAGAAATCAAACCAGGTGAATGTGGGGTTATCGTAGGACTTAGTGAAGTAGCAGATGCAGGTGAAATTTTAATCGCAGTAAAAACCGATAAAGAAGCAAGAGAATACGCTAATAAACGCCACGAATACAATCGCCAAAAAGAACTTAGTAAATCTACTAAAGTTAGCATTGATGAGCTTGGAGCTAAGATTAAAGAAGGTAATCTAAAAGCCTTACCTGTTATTTTAAAAGCTGATGTGCAAGGATCTTTAGAAGCTTTAAAAGCAAGTTTAGAAAAACTTAGAAATGATGAGATTAAAGTGAATATCATTCATAGCGGGGTAGGAGGAATCACGCAAAGTGATATAGAGCTTGCAAGTGCGAGTGAAAATTCTATAGTACTAGGTTTTAACATACGCCCAACAGGGGAAGTTAAAGAGCGTGCTAAAGATAAAGGTGTAGAAATTAAAACTTATAATGTGATTTATAATCTACTTGATGATGTAAAAGCTTTGCTTGGTGGTATGATGAGTCCGATTATTTCTGAAGAGCAATTAGGACAAGCAGAGATTAGACAAGTGATCAATGTACCAAAAATCGGACAAATCGCAGGTTGTATGGTAACTGAAGGGGTGATTAACCGTGGAGCCAAAATTCGCCTTATCCGTGATGGAGTTGTGGTTTATGAAGGAAATGTAAGCTCGCTTAAACGCTTTAAAGATGATGCTAAAGAAGTGGCAAAAGGCTATGAGTGTGGCGTAGGTATAGAAGGGTGTGATGATATGAGAGTGGGTGATTATATAGAAAGCTATAAAGAAGTACAGGAACAAGCAAGTCTATGAACCCAAGTGAGATTAAAAAACTACGCACTGAAAGTATCTTAAAAGAGCTGATCCCTGAAGCTTTAGCAAATTTAGATGATGAAAATTTGAAAAATCTTTGTGTGGTTGATGTGGAATGTAAAAAGGGTAGATATGATGCTTTTGTGTATCTTGATAAGATGTTTTTTAATGTTCATGAGCAAGAAAAAATTTTATCTTCTTTAAAAAAGGCAAGTAGAGCTTTGCAAAATTACTGCATGAGTGAGCAGGGTTGGTATAGGTGTCCGAATTTTCATTTTAAATTTGATGATAGACTTGAGTATCAAAACCATATGGATGCACTTTTTGAAAAAATAAAAAAGGACAAAAATGAATCTTGAAGCCCTTTGCAAAGAAGCAGAACTTAGCTTTTATGATGATGAGCTAGTAAGTGAAAATGGTAGAAAAATTTATCGAATTTATGTACAAAAAGAAGGTGGGGTAAATCTTGATGATTGTGCAAGGCTTAGTGAAATTTTATCGCCTATTTTTGATGTAGAGCCACCTGTAAATGGGGAGTATTTTTTAGAAGTATCTTCACCAGGACTTGAAAGAAAACTGAGTAAGATAGAACACTTTGCTAAAAGTATAGGTGAACTTGTGAAGATCACAACCAATGAAAAAGAAAAAATCGAAGCAAAAATCATTGCTGTAGATGATGAAAATATCACTTTAGAAAATTTAGAAAATAAAGAAAAAACTACTATAAATTTTAATGATATAAAAAAAGCTAGAACCTTCATACAATGGTAAAAATTTAGATTTTTTTTATATAATTAAAATAAAAACAAAAAATCAAAAGGCATGCAATGTTAGAAAATAAATGTGATTGGAAAATAAGTAAGGCAGATCAAAATGGTAATGTGTATTATTATTTTCCAAAAGATGAAGATGAATTTAAAGAAGCAGTTGTAAAAAATGGCGGTATGAGTGTGTATGTTTATCAAGATGATAAGTTAATAGATGAATTTCATACAAAGAGTCAAGGCTATAAATGGACTTCACCCGTTTTTACCTATTTAAGAACTATGAATAAAAATGGGGAAAGATTTTATAGATATTATAAAAATTGTAAATTTTTTGCAGTTGTGGATTAAGGGGAAAATAGTATGAATATTGTTGAATTTCGCTTTTCAAATGAAAATAAAATACAAGCACAAATAGAAAACTCAAACGAAAAAATTTTTAGAATATTTTTGGAAAAAAGATTAAAGATTGTTAATCAATATATCAAAGCCACAAAAGATATAGTTAAAGAATGCAAAAGATTAAATATTGTTAATAGAGATGATTTTGATATATTTCAAATAAATTCTATGGAAGTTTTAATAAATTTGTTATTTGAATTGAAAAATGGGCTATTGCAAGAATATGATATTAAGAGCGGAAAAGGCTGCCCACATGCTTGTATTAAATCTCATTATTTGGAATTTGTAAAATATGTTAATGCCTATAAAAATTATGTTTCAAAAGATATGGTTAAGTATTTGAAAACAAGAGGCGGTGAGAAAGAATTTAAAGTAGAAATAAAAAATCAAAAGATAGAAATTATTGCTAGTATTAATAATATTAGAAAATACTCTTCGAATAGATTTTTGGAATATAGTGTTTTAGGTAAAAATGAAGATGAGTCAAGTTATGCTAAACCATTATTTGAAGATATATTAAGCAGCTCAAATCTTAGTGTAATTAAGCAAAGTGAAAATGAAAGAATTTACAAAGAACAATATTTTGAAAATGAAAAAACACCAAGTGAAAACCAAAATCTACCTTTAAATCAAATTCTTTATGGGTCTCCGGGTACAGGAAAAACTTATTACACTATAGATAAAGCTTTGGAAATTTTTGGCGAAAATTTAGAAAGTAGAGATGAGAAAAAAGCAAAATTTGATGAGTATGTAAGAAAGGGACAAATAGTTTTTACTACTTTTCATCAAAGCTATGGATATGAAGAATTTGTAGAAGGTATAAAGCCTCGTATAGATAGCAAAGAAAATTATAAAGAAATAGAATACGAAATAAAAGATGGAATTTTTAAAGAATTTTGCGAGAGAGCTCTTGATACAAAACAGAAATTTAACTTTGTTCAGATTAAGGATAATTTTTTAAATCATTGTAGAGAAAAAAAATCAATAATATATAAAAATAAAGAATATAAATTTGAAGAACCAAATAATTTAATTACTGGAAATTTAAAAATCCATATTAATTATATCAGGGATATGATAGAGCAGATTGGTTTGTCTTATGGTAATTTATCTGATACTGAAATAGAAGGATATATAAGGTCGAAAATTGATAGCGGTGATAATATTATAAAGAATTATAAGATTATTTTGGATTATTTTTATTATAAATATATCAATTTTTCTTTTGTATTTGTTATAGATGAAATCAATCGTGGTAATGTGAGTAAGATTTTTGGTGAGCTTATAACCTTGATAGAGCCTAGCAAAAGGATAGGCGCAAAAGAAGAGTTAAAAGTAAAATTGCCTTATAGTAAAAAAGAATTTGGAGTGCCTAAAAATGTTTATATCATAGGCACTATGAATACAGCCGATAGAAGCATAACTTCTCTTGATACAGCTTTGCGAAGAAGATTTGAATTTATTGAGATGATGCCTGATGTGAGCAAATTATCTATGGATTG
Organism: Campylobacter sp. BCW_6466; assembly: GCF_001762835.1. Taxonomy (NCBI): domain Bacteria; kingdom Pseudomonadati; phylum Campylobacterota; class Epsilonproteobacteria; order Campylobacterales; family Campylobacteraceae; genus Campylobacter; species Campylobacter sp. BCW_6466. Next base: position 5,466 of record NZ_MJXO01000072.1, on the reverse strand, counting down.
CGAAGGTATTAATTTACAAGAATTATTAAAAGCTATAAACACTCGTATAGAATATTTACTAGATAGAGAAAAAACCATAGGTCATGCATTTTTTGTAAGTGTTGAAAATTTAAATGATTTAAAAAGTATTTTTCAAAACAAAATTATCCCGCTTTTGCAAGAGTATTTTTATAATGATTATGCTTTGATTAATGCGGTTTTAAATGATAATGGTATGATTTTTGAAGATAAAAAAGATGATAAATATCTTCAAAAAATAAAAAATCTAGATAGTGTTAATAGCGAGAGAAATATTTATAATATTGCTTCATTTGATGATAAAATTTGGGATAAAATAGAAATATATCAAGCAATTTATAATGATGAAATAGCAAATAAATTAAAAAACGAAAATGAATAGCACTTTTTCCATCATCGAACACCAAGCTTTTTCTAAAGAAGATTTAAAAGAAATTTTCAAAGAAAAGGCCGAAGGGTTTTATAAAGAGCTAGAAGATTTTGCAAAAAATAATGAAAATCTTCTAGGCTTTAAAAATAAAAATACCTTAAAAGCTAAAAATTATGTCGGCATTATACAGACTAAAAGTGGGGTTTTGGAGATCTTGCCAAAATGCACGAATTTAGATAGCTATAAAAAAGAAGATAGCTCTTCAAATCACGATAAAGAAAAACTAAAAAGATACTATGAATTAGACAATATTTCTAAAAATAATGATTTTTATGAAAAAGATTTTAAATTTAATCCTAAAAATCTTTTGATAAATATGCTAAAAACCTTAAAAAACTCCCCCTTTAAAAAATCGCAAATTTCATCTTTGCAAAGTTCTAAAATTCCTTTATTTGAAGTGTTTATCACTATGTTTTTAGATGAATTTGATAGCGTGCATAAAAAAGGCTTGATGAGATCTTATCTAAGTTGCGAAGAAAATAGGGTTTTTTTGAAGGGAAAATTACTATTTAACGAACATATCAAGCAAAATTTGATACACAAAGAAAGATTTTTTACAAGCAATGATGAGTTTGTTTTAGATATAGCACCCAATCGTTTGATAAAATCAACGCTAAATTTTTTAAAATCCAAAACAAGTTTGAATAAATTTAGACTTATAAAAGCCATGCAAATGCTTGATGAGGTAGAATTTTCTAAAAATTATGAAAAAGATTTTAGTTATAAAATTTCAAGACATTTTGATTATTATGAAAACTTGCTTTTGTGGTGTAAAATTTTCTTAAAAAATGAAAGTTTTATGCCTTATCATGGTAAAAATGAAGCTTTTGCTTTGCTTTTTCCTATGGAGAAAATTTTTGAAGATTATGTAGCTTATATGCTAAAAAAAGTAAATCCAACTCAAGATATTAAAGTTCAAAACAATGGAAAGTATTTAATCTCAAAAAATGATGAAAATTGTTTCATGTTAAAGCCTGATTTATATATAGAAAATAAAACGATCCTAGATACCAAATGGAAAATTCCAAATGATAGTGAAGATGAGAAAAAACAGGGTATAGCACAAAGCGATTTGTATCAAATGTTTGCTTATGCTTGCAAATTTAAAATTTATGATATTAAACTTGTGTATCCTTTATGTGAAAAAACTCAAGATTTACAAAGAAAAATCGCAGAAAAATTTTTTGTTTTTAAGGCAAGCGAACATTTGTATTTTAAAGAACAAGGGCAAAAAGATATAAAAGTGCAAGTGTTATTCGCACCTTTACCTTTTTAAAAATTTTCCTATCAAATGCACTAAAAAACCAAAACAAGCTACAGCTATGATGCAAGCACCGCTTGAGAGATTAAGATAATAGCTAAGTATAAGTCCTAAAACACAAAAAATCATACTTAAAAAACTTGCCAAAATCATGATAAAGCCAAGTCTTTTAGTGAAATTTTCAGCAATAAAGCTTGGGATACTAAGTAAAGCCATAACCAAAATAAGCCCTACAAGGCGTATAGAAATAACTATACATAAAGCCATAAGGGCGATTAAAAGATAATGAAAAAAACTTGTATTGATACCACGAACTTTTGCAAATTCCGCATCAAAGCTTAATGCTTCAAATTGTCTATAAAATAAAAAGATCAAAAGTACTACCACGCTATCAACCAAAGCCATAAGCCATAAATCTTGCGTTCCTACAGCCAAAATGCTCCCAAAAAGATAAGCCATTAAATCTGTGTTATAATTAGGGCTTAAATCGATTAAAATAATCCCAACAGCCATTCCAAAAGCCCAAATTACAGCGATAATACTATCGCTTCTGTGTTCATAGTGTTTAGCTAAAAAAGCTACTAAAAAAGCCAAAAATAAAGTAAATATTCCCGTGCTTAATAAAATAGGTAAAGAGAAATAAAAAGCTATACCTATACCACCAAAAGCCCCATGTGTTATACCTCCAGCCATAGAAAAAAGGCGATTTATCATCACCAAAGTGCCTATGATCCCACAAGTTATACTGACTAAAATCGCTCCTAATAAAGCGTTTTGAAAAAAGGTGAAATTTAAAATTTCAAGCATTATTTTCCTTTGAAAATTTTAAACAAAAATTTTCTTTTTTAAATTCTGTTTTTTTCAAATTTCTTCTTGTAAATTCTTGTTCGCATAGTTTTTTACTATCGCAATTTTCTTCATCGCAAAAACAAGTATTTAAACTCATTTCTACATCACAAAAATGAGAGTGGTTTTCGTATAAATGTTTTAAAAATGAACTTTTTTCTTTTTCTTTAGTGTTGGTATGCAAGAAAAGTTCTTTATTTAAATGTGCAATTTTATCGCTATAAGCTAATACAAGGTTGATATCGTGACAAATGAGTAAAATTCCCATACCTTTTTGGTGCAAGGAGCTTAGAAGTTCAAAAATTTGTATAGCAGATTTGTTATCAACGCTTGCGGTAGGTTCATCTAAAATAAGCATCTTACATTCACTAGCTAAGGCTCTTGCAATAAAAACACGTTGTCTTTGTCCTCCGCTTAGAGAATCAATTGTTTTGTTACAAAATTTTTCCATCCCTACGCTTTTTAAAGCTTGCATTGCTTTTTCTTTATCTTTTTTCCCATAAAAACCAAAAATTTTTTTACTTACAAGTCCCATAAGAACGATTTCAAGTACTCTTGGACAAAAATTAGGATTGGCTAGAGTGTGTTGAGGAACATAGCCTATTTCTTTTCTTTGAAGAGCTTTGAAATGGATTTTATTTTTGGATTTTAAAAGTCCTAAGATAAGTTTTACGAGTGTTGATTTTCCTGCACCATTTGGACCTATGATAGAGAGAAAATCTTTATTGTCATAGCTAAGATTGATGTTTTTTAAGATGATTTCATTATCATAAGCGTAGTTTAGATTAGAAATTTCAAAAAAAAGCATCAAAAAACCTGATTATAAATTATGAGAAAAGGCATCAGCAGTTTTTAAAAGCTCATTTTCCCAATCATAAGATAAATGATCTATTTTGTAAATTTTTGCATCACATTCTTTAGCAAGTGTTTTTGCTGCATTTTCAGGGAAACCATTTTGAACAAAAATGACTTTTAAATTTTTATCTTTCATTAGAGTGATAAGTTTTTGCAAATCTTTGCTTTTTGGCTCCTTGCCTAAAATTTCTACAGGAATTTGTATAAGATTATAGCGTTTTGCAAAATATGTCCAAGAAGGATGATAAACTACAAATTCTCTATTTTTTAATTTTTCTAATTTTGAGGCAATTTGTAAATTTAAACTATCTAATTCTGCTAAAAATTTATCTAAATTTTGTTTATATAAATTTTTATTTTGTGGATATTTTTGAATCAAGGTGTCATAAATATTTAAAGCCATAGTTTGGACCAAAATAGGATCTAGCCAAGTATGAGGATCAAAATGCTCATGTTCGTGGTGTTCATGCTCATGAGAGTGTTCGTGTGTATCATGAGTTTGAATCAAAGCTATGTTTTTTTGCATATTTACAACTTGAAGTTTTGGAAAATTTTGTTTAAATTTATCCGTAAAAACTTTTTCAAATTCTAAGCCTATGGTGAAATAAATATCACTTTTTTCAAGTTTTTTCATAGCACTTGGTTTAAATTCAAAATTATGCTCATTGCTATTTGAGGGCAAAATAACATTGACATCTAGAGTATTTGCAGCTATTTTTTTAACAAAAAATGCTTGAGGTGCTATACTGACACTAACTAAATTGCTATTGTTATTTTGATCTTGTTCGAAGTTTTTAGCTTGTGTGAAAGTATAAAATATCCCTAAAGATAAGATAAATAATATAATTTTTTTCAAAATATTTCCTTCGATATAAATTTTTCTAAATTATAACGATATTAAGCTTAATACATAGAATTTTCGAAGCGATATTACTTTAAATAAAAATAATAAATATAAATTAATTTAATAAATATTAAATTAATTTTTTATAACTTTTAAATTTAAGTAAAAATTTAAATTTTTTAATTTATAATTATAAAACTTTATGTAGATATCCCTATAAAATAATATTAGAAAGGAGCGCTTAAATTATGAAAAGCGTAAAATTGAAGGTTTCACTGATTGCAAATTTAATCGCAGTAGTGTGTTTGATAATTTTAGGTGTTGTAACATTTATATTTGTAAAGCAAGCAATTTTTCATGAAGTTGTGAATGCTGAAATAAATTATGTTAAAACGGCTAAAAATTCTATGGAGTCTTTTAAGGCAAGAAATTCTTTAACTCTTGAAAGTTTGGCTAAAAGTATTTTAAAGCATCCTGTAGAACAGTTAGATAGTCAAGATGCTTTAATGCATTATGTTGGAAAAGATTTAAAGAATTTTAGAGATGCTGGAAGATTCTTAGCAGTTTATATTGCTCAACCAAATGGCGAACTTGTTGTAAGTGATCCAGACTCTGATGCTAAAAATTTAGATTTTGGAACTTATGGAAAAGCTGATAATTATGATGCTAGAACAAGAGAATATTATATAGAAGCAGTTAAAACAAATAAACTTTATATCACCCCATCTTATATTGATGTAACTACAAATTTACCTTGCTTTACATATTCTATTCCACTTTATAAAGATGGTAAATTTATAGGAGTTTTGGCCGTAGATGTTCTTGCAGCAGATTTGCAAGCTGAATTTGAAAATTTACCAGGTAGAACTTTTGTATTTGATGAAGAAAATAAAGTATTTGTTTCTACAGACAAAGCTCTTTTACAACAAGGTTATGATATTAGTGCAATTGCAAATCTTGCAAAAACCAAGAAAGATTTTGAACCTTTTGAGTATACTAGACCAAAAGATAATAGTGAAAGATTTGCTGTGTGTGCAAAAGTTTCTGGAATTTATACTGCTTGCGTTGGAGAGCCAATAGAACAAATAGAAGCTCCAGTTTATAAAATTGCATTTATACAAACTGTGATTGTTATTTTTACAAGTATTATTAGCGTCATCCTCCTTTATTTCATCGTATCAAAATATCTCTCTCCGCTTGCAGCTATCCAAA
>NZ_MJXO01000071.1:1089-1933 GCF_001762835.1 Campylobacter sp. BCW_6466 | reverse complement strand
CAGCTTAGGTTTTCCTTTAAATACATATATTTATCATCTTATTATGAAAGATATGGAAACTTTAAATAAGGAGAAACAATGGTAGAAGGGAAAGAACAGGCACAAAGAGTTATGCTAACTATGAGTGCTAAACTCAAAGAAACACTAGATAAAAAAGCTGAAGAGTTAGGCATTAACACAACTCAATACATCATTAATCTTATTATAAATGATATAAAAGAAAAATAAAGATGTTAAATTAACGCTCGGATTTTAAATCTTTTTGTTGTCAGTTTTATTTTTCTCATTTTTGAGAAAAATACATTTTATTACTTTTTAGTAAGCATTTGCTATCATTAAGTAATGGCGAAAGAATACCTTCAAGAGAGAGCTGACAGCTTAGGTTTTCCTTTAAATACATATATTTATCATCTTATTATGAAAGATATGGAAACTTTTAATCAAAAGTGATTAAAAGTTTTTTCGAAATTTTGAAAAAACTTTAAATAAGGAGAAACAATGGTAGAAGAGAAAGAACAGGCACAAAGAGTTATGCCAACTATGAGTGCTAAACTCAAACATTAGTAATATCACAAAATTTCCTTCGCAAATTGCACTCAACGCTAAGTATAGTATAATAATCATTATAATTTATAATCATTATATCAGCATATTGATATCTTCCATTTTCAATTTCTTTTTTAGATTCTTTTTGTAATTTTAAAAGAAAATTATAATCTCTTTCTTTAAGTGTTTTAATATTTTTTATTTCGTTTAAATCAATTAAAGAATACTTTCCACGTGTTTTATACTCTTCATCAATTTTTTTAAGTGCAAATTCATATCCTTCTTTACTTCCTTGCTC
>NZ_MJXO01000071.1:0-1039 GCF_001762835.1 Campylobacter sp. BCW_6466 | reverse complement strand
CCTATAAAAATTAAAGATAATCCAAAAATAATTAAATGCAAACTTTTTTCTTTTTTCATTTTATTTTCCTTTTTAAAACAATTTTATTTTAAATAATAATATATTAAAACTTATAATAATCTTTCTGAATATATAATATTATATAATATTATATAATATAAGTTTTGATTTTTAAAGATAGCATTGATAAAATTATTTTTTCATTTTAGCTCCTTCTTATTTTATCTTTTAAATTTTCTTGATATTCATTTTTTTCATTTTTTAGAGCGAAATGTTTTCTTTTTTCTAGTTCATTTTTAACTTCTTTTATTACTATTGTGTCAAATTTTTCAAAGTTTTTATAATAACAAGCTTCTTCCAAAGCTTGAAAGTATTCTTCTTTTGAAGAATACTTAATATTGATAGGTGGATAATTATTTTTAACAAGCTCATAATTCATTAAAAGCCTTGACATTCTTCCATTACCATCAATAAATGGGTGTATTCTAACAAAGTCAATATGTATTCTTGAAGCTCTAATAATAGGGTGTAAATTTTGTGCTTCATTCTCATACCAATTTAAAAAGTTTTTCATTTCAAAATCAATACTCAAATAATCAGGTGGAATATGTTTTGCACCGCTAATCACTACATTAGCCTTTCTATATACTCCAGCATTCTTTATATCAATTGTTTGTAAAATAATTTGATGTAAAGATTTAATATCAAATTCATTTAAAATTGTATTAGCATTTGCAAGTTCTAACATAAAATCAATAGCATGTGAATGGTTTATGGTTTCTAAGTGTTCTTTTACACTTTTTCCTGCAATAGTCATACCTTCAAGCACTGCTTTTGTTTCAAATAAGGTAAGTGTATTCCCTTCGATTGCATTAGAATCATTTGTATATCTTAATTTAAAATCTTCTTCTAGTGATTTTTTAGTTTCAAAAGCTAGTTTGTGTTCTTTCAAAAAATCTTTTAGAATATCAATTTCCTTTAGAACATCTTTTAAATTCATTTTCTTTTCCTATTTTTTATAATGATAGAATATTTTTTT
>NZ_MJXO01000070.1:13341-13728 GCF_001762835.1 Campylobacter sp. BCW_6466 | reverse complement strand
CTCAAGATGATAATGCAAACAAAGCTTTAGAAACTCAAAATTTAGAAGATGAAAATTTAGAACAAGAAACAACTAAAGAACAGACTCAAGAAGACATTCAAACTGATTTAGATTTAACTTTGGAAGATGGCGGAAGCCAAAAAGAAGACTTAAGCCAAGAACATACAGCTTTGGATACTGAGCCTAGTTTAGACGAACTAGATGATAAAAATGATGAAGATTTAGAAATCAAAGAAGATGACAAAAATGAAGAAATAGAAAAGCAAGAATTATTAAACGATTCTAAAGCAAATACATTAGAAATGCAAGAAGAGCTTAACGAATCTCAAGATGATAATGCAAACAAAGCTTTAGAAACTCAAAATTTAGAAGATGAAAATTTAGAAC
>NZ_MJXO01000070.1:0-13291 GCF_001762835.1 Campylobacter sp. BCW_6466 | reverse complement strand
ACAGCTTTGGATACTGAGCCTAGTTTAGACGAACTAGATGATAAAAATGATGAAGATTTAGAAGATAACAAAGAATTACAAGCTAATATAAGCGACTTTGATGATCTTCCTGTGGTTGAAGAGCAAGAAAAAGAAATGGATTTTGATGATATTCCTGAGGATGCTGAATTTTTAGGTCAAGCAAAAGATAATGAAGAATCAGAGGAAAATTTAGAGGAGTTTTCTCCTGTTGTGGAAGAAGATGTTCAAGATGAAATGGATGATTTTATTTCAAATTTGAGCACTCAAGATCAAATCAAAGAAGAACTAGCTCAACTTGATGAGCTTGATTATGGTATTGATAGTGATAATAGTAGCAAGGTTTTAGAAGATTTTAAAGATGAGCCAATTTTAGACGATACAGAATTAGGAACAAATGAAGAGGAAGTGGTTGTGCCAAATTTAAATATAAGTGATTTTGATGCATTGAAAGAAAGTGATATACAAGAAGCTCTTGGAGAGGAAATTGTAGAAAAAAATGAAGAGCCTATAGTAAGCAATGCAACTAAAGATGATAATAGTGAAGAGATAGTTAATGAGCTTAGCCAAAGCATAGCAGGAGCGATCACTTCAAGTATTAAGGATGATACCTTAAAAGCTGCTCTTAAGGGTATGAATATGAATATAAATATAAACATTAGTTTTAAAGAGGATTAAAATTGCAAGGTTTTATTTTGTTGATTTCAGGTCCTAGTGGAGCTGGAAAATCAACTCTTTTAAAAAAACTTTTTGATGAATTTGAAGATGAGCTTTATTTTTCTATTTCTTCAACAACTCGCAAACCAAGAGAGGGTGAAAAAAATGGAATACATTATCATTTCATATCCCATGAAGAATTTCAAAAAGGTATAGATGGTGATCATTTTTTAGAATGGGCTAAGGTGCATGAAAATTTTTATGGCACTTCTTTAAAGCACACTCAAGATGCTTTAGATAATGGAAAAATAGTTGTTTTTGATATTGATGTGCAAGGATTTAAAATAGCCAGACAAAAAATGGCTGATAAGATTGTTTCTGTTTTTATTACTACAAAAAATAAAGATGAGCTAAAAAAAAGACTTATTAAGCGAAATACTGATACAATAATACAACTAGAAAAAAGATTACAAAACGCTAGTGATGAAATGAAAGAACTTAGCGACTATGATTATCTTATCATTAATGATGAGCTAAAGCAAAGTTATGAAGCATTGCGAGCGATTTTAATTGCCCATAAATTTAGAACCAAAGGGCAGAATCTAGGACAAATTCAAAATATTTGGAATGAAGGAGAATAAAATGGGTGGTTGGTCAAGTCCAAGTCATTGGTTGATTATTTTATTGATTGTTGTATTGCTTTTTGGAGCAAAAAAAATTCCAGAACTTGCAAAGGGTTTAGGCAAAGGTATTAAAACTTTTAAAGATGAAATGAATAATGATGATGAAGTAGCAAAAAATACTCAAAAAATAGAAGAAAACAAAAACACAACTAATAATACAAGTGCTGATGCAAGTATAGACAAAACAAAAAAAGCTTAAGGTTTAGTCTTTTGAAAAGTATTATTTTTAATGAAATTAAAAAGATTTTAGAGTGTGATTTTACACTTGAAAATCCAAAGGATAAAAATTTAGCACATTTTGCTACCCCTTTGGCTTTTTCACTGGCTAAGGAATTAAAAAAATCTCCTATGTTGATCGCTAGCGACTTAGCGAGCAAATTTCAAAATCATGATTGTTTTGAATCGGTTGAAGCTGTAAATGGGTATTTAAATTTTAGAATTTCCAAAACTTTTTTAAATGAACTTGCAAATCAGGCTTTAGCAAATCCAAATGATTTTTCTAAAGGAGAAAAAAAACAAGAAAGTTTTTTGCTTGAATATGTGAGTGCAAATCCTACTGGACCTTTACATATAGGACATGCAAGAGGCGCTGTTTTTGGAGACACCTTAACAAGACTTGCAAGACATTTGGGTTATAAATTTGATACAGAATACTATGTCAATGATGCGGGTAATCAAATTTATTTACTAGGGCTTTCTATTTTACTAAGTGTGAAAGAAAATATACTTCATGAAAATGTTGAATATCCAGAGCAATATTACAAAGGCGAGTATATAGCAGATTTGGCAAAAGAAGCTTTTGAAAAATTTGGTAAAGAATTTTTTAGTGAAGAAAATATCCCTAGTTTAGCTGATTGGGCAAAAGATAAAATGCTTATTTTGATTAAACAAAATTTAGAACAAGCAAAGATTAAAATTGACAGCTATGTAAGCGAGAGATCGTATTATGACGCTTTAAATGCAACTTTAGAATCTTTGAAAGAGCATAAAGGAATTTACGAGCAAGAAGGTAAAATTTGGCTTGCTTCTTCGCAAAAGGGCGATGAAAAAGATAGGGTAATTATCCGTGAAGATGGACGCGGGACTTATTTGGCAGCAGATATTGTTTATCATAAGGATAAAATGAGTCGTGGTTATGGAAAGTGTATTAATATCTGGGGAGCAGATCATCATGGTTATATCCCTAGAATGAAAGCTGCGATGGAGTTTTTGGGATTTGACTCTAATAATCTTGAGATTATTTTAGCACAAATGGTTTCCTTGCTTAAAGATGGAGAGCCTTATAAAATGAGTAAAAGAGCAGGAAATTTTATCTTGATGAGCGATGTGATTGATGAAATAGGAAGTGATGCTTTGCGTTATATCTTTTTGAGTAAAAAGTGCGATACTCATTTGGAATTTGATATTAGTGATTTGCAAAAAGAAGATAGTTCTAATCCTGTGTATTATATCAACTACGCACACGCTAGAATTCATCAAGTGTTTGCTAAAGCTGGTAAAAAAATCGATGATGTAATGAGAGCTGATTTACAAAGTTTAAATCAAGATGGTGTTAATTTACTTTTTGAAGCTTTGAATTTAAAAGCTATTTTAAACGATGCTTTTGAGGCTAGAGCTTTGCAAAAAATTCCTGATTATCTTAAAAATTTGGCTGCAAATTTTCATAAATTCTACAATGAAAATAAAGTTGTAGGTTCTATAAATGAAAATGATTTGCTTAAATTATTTTCTTTAGTTGCTCTTAGTATTAAAACCGCATTTTCTTTAATGGGTATTGAAGCGAAAAACAAAATGGAACATTAAAACAGCATTTTGCTGTTTTAATAATTTAGCAAAAATACTGCTATTATTACGATAACGATACCTAAAATTCCTATTTTGTTTAATTTTTCTTTATATAAAATCCATCCACCAAGACAAGTTCCTATGATGCCTATAGCACCCCAAGTTGAGTAAGCTATGCTTAAAGGAACGTATTTTAAAGAAAAAGAAAGTAGAAAAAAAGCAAGTATAGCATTGACAATCGCAGCCAAGCCCCAAATTTTATGCTTAAAACCATCTGATTTTTTTAGCAATAAATTTGCTACGATATCTAACAATGCTGATAAAACAATGATAAAAATATACATTATTCTTTAACCTCGCCTATATTAATCATGATAATTCCAACGATAGAAAGAACAATGCCTAGAATTTGAGTTAAGGTTAAACTCTCTTTAAAAACTATAAAAGAAACTAAAAGTATAAGAATAATCCCTAAAAGTTCCCATACAGCATAGGCTATGCCTACTTGAATTTTTTTAATCGCCTTGCCCATAAAAAAATAAGAAAAAGCTATAAATAAAGCCATAAATATATAGCCTAAAATTTGATTTTCCATTTTTAAAAAACTAGTACCTAAAACTTCAAATACAATAGCAGCAATCAAGAAAAACCAAGCAACAAAAAGTTCTTTTTTTGCGATATTCAAAAACTTCTCCTAAAATAAATGGTAAAATCATATCATTTAAAGCTTTAATTAGCCTTTTTAGTTTATACTTTTAAGTTTGAAAATCTTTAAAGAAAGTGAGAATTTATGGGACGAGCATTTGAATACCGAAGAGCTTCTAAAGAGGCTAGATGGGATAAAATGAGCAAGCTTTTTCCTAAGCTTGCTAAAGCCATACAAGTAGCTGCTAAAGAAGGTGGCACTGATCCTGATATGAATCCAAAATTAAGAAGTGCTATAGCTACAGCAAAAGCAAATAATATGCCAAAAGATAATATAGATGCGGCTATTAAGCGTGCGAGTGGAAAAGATAGCGCAGATATTAAAAACATTCATTATGAAGGAAAAGCTGCACATGGGGCTTTGGTTATAGTTGAATGTATGAGCGATAACCCTACACGCACCGTGGCCAATGTAAAAGCTATTTTTAGTAAAAATGGTGGAGAAGTTTTACAAAATGGATCTTTAGGCTTTATGTTTACTAGAAAAGCGGTTTTTCATCTTGAAAAATTTGCAGGAGATTTAGAAGAATTAGAACTTGATTTGATCGATGCAGGGCTTGAAGAATTAGAACAAAATGAAGAAGAGTTAGTAATTAGCGGTGATTATACTGCTTTTGGTGAGCTAAGCTCTGCTATAGAAACTAAGGGTTTAGTTCTTAAAAAAGCAGGACTTGAGTATATACCAAACAATCCTGTAAGCTTTAGCGAAGAACAGCTTAGTGATATAGAAAAGCTTTTAGATAAGTTAGAAGATGATGATGATGTCCAAGCTGTTTATACAAATATAGATTAAGGAGAAAAATATGATAAAAACAATTGACACAAGCAAAGTAAATGAATACAAATTTGCTCTTATAGAAACTGAAAAAGGTACAATGAAGCTAAAACTTTTTGGTGATGAGGCTCCACAAACGGTTTGTAATTTTGCTACTTTGGCTAATGAAGGATTTTATAAAGATTTAAATTTTCATCGTGTGATCCCAAATTTTGTCATACAAGGGGGTTGTCCACACGGCAATGGTATAGGTGGGCCTGGATATGAAATCATTTGCGAATGTGATGATCAAGAACATAAACATGAGCGTGGAACCTTATCTATGGCGCATGCAGGACGCGATACGGGTGGATCCCAATTTTTCATTTGTCACAGCCCTCAAGCTCATTTAGATGGGGTTCATACTATTTTTGGGCAAATTGATCCAAAAGATGAAGAAAGTTTGGAAGTTTTAGACTCTATACGCCAAGGAGATAAAATTTTAGATATAAAAATTTTGTAATTAAATTTAAATCTTATCAATGTAAAGCTAGTCATAAAATTTGACTAGCTAAAAATAATTAACACATAATTTTTTTTAAAGCTTTTTTTTCTATAATTATAATTTTATTTCAGTGAAATGTAACAAAATTACAAGGAGTTATGATTATGAAAACTAAGTTTTCACTTATTTTAAGTGCTTGTCTTCTTTCATCTTCACTTTTTGCTAAAAATACAGATGATGAAATAACTAAGCTTCAAAAACAGCTTGCACAAATTCAAGCTGAACTTGCACAAATCAGAAAAGAAAGAGAAGCTCAAGCTAAGCAAAATGAAGCTGTAAAAGCTGAACTTGCTGATCTTAATGATAGAGCCGATGAAACAGAATTTCAAGCTGCTTTGAGCAAGGTTAAATTTGGACTTGAGTTTTCAACAGCAGTTTCAAATACAAACTATAAAGTTAGCGGACAAGATTATAGTGCTAACAACAAATGGATGAATGAGCTTCATTTAAATATGAATGCTGATATTAATGATAAAACCAAATTCTATGGTCGTTTATCTATGGCTAAAAACTGGTCTCAAATGGGTTGGAGTGGAAGTCCACTTGACTTAGATGCAGGAAGAAACACAAGATCAAGTGGGCCTGTGCTTTATGTAGATAGAGCTTACCTTGACTACTATATCACACCTGAGTGGATTGCAACTATAGGAAGACAGCCAGGAACCGATGGTCCAGGAAGTAATCTTAGAAACAATGCTTTAAGACAATCAACCTATCCTGCTTTAATGATCAATGCTCTAGGTGATGCAGCAGTGATCACTTATAAACCTGAAAGTTTGCAAGATCATAAGGTAGCTATCCGTGCAGCTTATGGTAAAACTTATCAATGGGATGAAGAAGGCAAGGTAAGAGACTGGATGGGAGATCAAAAAGATGCTGATGCAAATCTTTACTATGCTGCAGTAGAAGGAGAGCTTCCTATAGAAGGCATGGGAGATAATCTTATTATCTTCAATGTGGCTCATTTACAAGATTTCGCATTACCATTACCAGCAGTAGGTCCAATGTCAATAGGAAATAGCTCTGCCACACTACCTGCAGGAGTTTACAATCTTGGAGATATCACTTTAGCAAATCTTCATTTTGAAAACAACAATGCCTTTGGAACAAATTTTAACTGGTTTGCATCTTTAGGATATTCTCACGGTAGCAATGGAGCAAAACAATCTTTTATAACTAACGGTCCTTTAGGTCCAATTATAGCCGGAGAAATGCAAAAAAAATTAGATATTAACGAAAAAGATGGCTATGCTGTGCATGTAGGTGGACGCTATGATTTTACCAAGGCTTTAAAAGTAGGGTATGAGTTCTTCTGGGGAAGTAGATACTGGTATACTATGAGCCGTCCAAGTATCAACGATCCGCTTAATATAAGAATGACAAGAGGAACAGCACATGATTTTTATGTGATTTATCAACTTGATAGATATCAATTCTTACGTTTAAGCTATACCAATATCCAAAATATTTGGGGTAATCGTGGCTTACCATTTGGTGGAGCGAAAAAAGATAAAGCAAGAGCTGATAATATCATGTTAATGTATAATGTAAAATTCTAAGGAGCAAAAGATGAGAAAAATACTTTTTGCAAGTTTATTACCTATCATTGCTTTGGCTGATTGTGCAAGTTTGATGGCAAAATACGAAGCTCCAGAGCCAGAGTCAAAAACAATGAAACAAGTTGAACGCTGGATTAGTAAAAAAGTTAGTGATCCAGCTGATGCTGCTGTTTTAAAAGAGTGTATGATCGCTCGTGCAGCAGACAATCCAAATCAAGTTTCAGTTGCAGGTAAATAAAAAAAGCGGTGTAAAACCGCTTTTTACTGTTTAATCTTTTAAGCTACAATTTTTTAAAATTTTCTTCAAATAAGGCTAATATGCAAGAAATCATTTCTTTTATTGTTGAGACGGCTAGTGCTTGGGGGTATTTGGGTATTATTATCTTAATGACCTTAGAGAGTTGTTTTATACCTTTTCCAAGTGAAGTTGTTATGATACCTGCTGGATATTTGGCACATAAAGGCGAACTTGATATCACTCTTTGTATACTTAGTGGGACTTTAGGTTCTGTTTTAGGGGCTTTGATTAATTACTATATTTGCTTTTTTTGGGGTAAAAATTTTGTATTAAAATGGGGCAGGTATTTTGGTATAAATGAAGCCAAATTTGCTAAATTTGAAGAATTTTTTAACAAACACGGGGAATTTTCAACCTTTACTTGTCGTCTTTTACCAGGGATTCGTCAGTACATCTCTATGCCTGCAGGTTTGGTAAAAATGAAACTTATAAATTTTATACTTTTTACTGCACTTGGTAGTGCTATTTGGATGGCTATACTTGTATTTTTGGGTTATTATATAGGACAAAACGAAGAGTTGATGTCGGCGGAAAAATAAAATGTCGCAAAAGAAAAATAAAATGTCGTATTTTTGCGACAAATTATCTTTCTTTCAACCTTAAACTTAAATTGTAATTTTAATCAATATGAGCCAAATTCTTTATTTTGGTTTAATTCAATTTTTATCACATTGCCTTTATTATCAAAAATAATGTGGGCATTTTGAGTGTATTCTCCCAAAATTTCACTTTTTGCTTTGAAGTTTTGTAAAATATAAATATAGTTTCCATTCTCTAAAATTTTGTATTTATCGCTAATAAATTTATAGCTTTTAACATCTGTTACATAGGATGGTTTAGATAATTCTTCTTTAACTGCTTTAATGCCCAATATATTTTCTTGATTGTCTTTGGTAAAATTACCCATTACAAAGCTTGGATCCGCATATTTAATTAACTCTTTATTGCTAAGAAAGGCGGTTTGGCATCTTTCTGCACTAAGCGTATAAGAAGTATTTTGAGGATTTTTTATAGTCCATATTTCATAAAACACGCATTCTTTAAATTGTATAGGATCAATTTTAAATTTTGGTTCTATGTTTGAAGCTTGTATAATAGTGTTTCCCATACTTATATTTTCGTTAATGGTTTTTTGCATTTTTTCATAAAACTTTGCTTTATCTGAATAAGTTTTATTATAAAAAGCTTTATGGATATCATTTTGAATATCTAGCACATTAGTGCTTGTGTTATACTCACCGTTTTCGCAACCTGTTAGTAGTAAAAGTCCTAATCCTAAAATATATTTTAATTTTTTCATTTCACAACCTCCTATAGTTTAAATCATAAGTACCTACCACTCTACCTATAATTTTAATTTCTTCATCTTCATCCATAACGATAGGCGGATAGTCTTTATTATCGCTAATTAATGATAAAGGTCGCTTTCTCAGTCTCTTTACAAAGACTTCGCTTTGATATTCTATCACATAAATCCCTCCCTCAATCATAGAACCATCATCTTGAAAAACTATCATCTCACCCTCTTTTATAGTGGGTGCCATACTATCCCCTATCACTGGGATAATGCCTATTTTTAAAAATCCTTGAATGTTAAACATAAGTCTTAAATCTTGTTTGTTAAATGGAATATGCTGAACTAAGCCTTCGTAATTTTTAGAACCAAATCCAGCAGAAACAGAATTGTCTTTGTAAAATGGAACTAAAACGATATCTTCATCATCCGATATGATTTTTTCAGTATTTTTACTTGAAATTTTAATTTTTTTGTCTTTTTCGTAAATTAAAATTTGTTTTTTGCTAATTCTGTTAGGCCAGTTGTGTGCAGATTCTCTTGAAAGTCCCAAATATTCAGCCAATTCAAATTTATCTTTAACGCTATAAAACTCTATCATTTCTTGGAGTAATTGTTCTTTTTCTTCCATTTTAAATCCTAAAACATATGTATATTTATGTAAAAATACTTGACTTTTTAAGTAAAATTACTTATAATTTGAAAAATTATTTACAAATTGTATCTTAAAAAATATCAATTTGAAATAAAAATTACAAATTGAAGGAGATATTTTGTTAAAACAATACTTTGAAGATAATGGTATCAATCTTAAAAAATTTGCTCAAAAACACAATCTTCACTATATGAGTTTATTTCGTGTAGTCAATGGACTTTATTCTGAAAAATACAAAGCAAAAACTAACACAAAAGCTGTTTATGAGAAGCTTTTTGAGCTTAAAATCATTGACGAAATGCCTAGGGCTTGTTCATGAGTTACTTCTTAGAAACCAAAGAAGCCTCACAAGTTTTTAATGTAAGCACAGGAGCTTTGAGGCTTGCAGTAAGTAGAAACTCAAATAAATACGAGTGGCTAAAAGTGGATAATGCCAATGGTGGCAGGGGTGGCAAAAAACTACTATTTAAAATAAGCAAAGATAAGCTTTTAACCGCCTTTAACCAAGAATTAATCAGTAAAAATACTTTAATTTATGATGAAAAAATGCAAAAAGTTAAATTGAGCGAAATTATTACTACCGATAATTTAAAAAATATAAATAATAGTTTAAAAACTAGTAATTTAAATTTAACAGAGTCAAAAATAAATGATGATTTGGCTGTTTTAAATTTAAAATTTGAAAATTTAAGCGATGAACTTAAAGAAGATGCGAAAAGTAAAGTAAAATTACTTAAACAAGTAGAAAAATATATTGAAGGTGGTTTAAGCATTGCTCGTACTTTAAAAATAGAAAAGATTAACAGAAGATTTTATGAAAGAATTCGCAAAGCATATAAAGAAAATGGCATTCTAGGTCTTATCGACACTCGCGGACTTCACCGCAAAGATAAAACTAAACTTAGCACTTGGATGCAAGAATACGCTTTAAGAGAATATCGCACCTTTGCAGCAGGTGGATTTAATTTCACTGAACTTTGGTGGCAAATCCATAAAGAAGCAGCCACTAAAGAAAATTATGATTTTATAGGTTTTGATTTAGGAGAGGTAAAACCGCTTTTTAGTGTAAAAACCTTACAAAATTTCATTAAAAACTACTATAAAGATAAACCATTAGAACATTGTATTATCACTCAAGGCTTAGATCGTGCAAAATCTAAGTTTCTCCCTGCACAAGGAAATCAAAGAGAGCTATATGACATGAAAAACATGTGTTGGCAAATCGATAGCTCTCCAGCTGATATTATAGTAAGAGACGATGAAACCTTAGAGCCTTTCCGCCCTCATATCTTAAGTGTCGTTGATGTCTTTAGCGGTATGGGAGTAGCTACTTTGGTAGGAAAATCAAACTCTTTAAGCCTAACTAGACTTTTATGGAAAGCCATAGATAAGTTTGGTAAGCCTGATATGATTAAAGGGGATAATGGAAAAGATTATCTTTCTAAAGATTTTCAAAGCTTGCTTGATGGGCTTAATATTACCTATGATGCAGCTATTGCTTATGCAGGAGAACAAAAAGCTTTAGTTGAAAGACGCTTTGGGACACTTCAACATGCAGGAATTTCTAAAATGCATGGACATATTGGAAATAGCTTAGCTAAAAGAGAAATGATAGAGCAAAAAACTCCTAAGAAAGAAAGAAAAGCTAAAGATGAATACGGCTTTGCCAAAAAAACTAATCAAAAACTCCTTCACACCTTCAGTGAAGCTTGTGAGCTTTTAGAAGCTGAAGTGATTAAATGGAACATGAGTAAAGTTCGCCGCAAAAAAGGCGTTAAAACTCCACTTGAGCTTTGGAACTCGTGCGATAGAGCTATTGTAAAAATATCTTATGAAGAATTTTTGTTTAATGCTGGAAATAAAGAACTTAGGGTCGTGGGCAAAAAAGGCATTAACTTTGAAAGTAGAGTTTATAAAAGTGCTTTAATGCCAAGTGTTGGCACAAAAGTTAAATGTGTGCAAAATATCGATAATATTAAAGAACTTTTCATTTATGATTTAAGCGGAAACTTCCTTTGTCTAGCTCTTGATGAAAGTATAGCTAAGCTTAGCAAAGAAAGCTATAAAATGCTTAAAAAAGGTTATGAAAGTGAAGTTAAAGCGATTAAAGAAGTGCTTAAAAAAGATGAGATTGCCACCTTTACTAAACTTAATATTAAACAAGACTTACAAGATTTACAAAGTGCTTTTGAAAACTCACTCGTAGAAGCTAAAGAGGTGCATCAAAAATCCCTTGCAAAAGAAGCCTTAAAAACTCAAAGAGAATTAGAAGAGATTAAAAACAATGCTAATGCGGATGAGCTTATTTTAAATGCTAAAAAAGAAATAAATAACGATGAAAGCGAGTTTGACATGGAAGCTTTTGTCGAAAAGAAATATTTTGCTGGTTAAAAATTGTTTAAAGCTTGATTAATCCAAGTTTTAAAGAGTTTTTACTCATAAAAAAAACAAAAGGATAAAAAATGGAATTAGTTGAACTTACTAAAAAGTTTTTAAGCACCCAAAACATCTCTCAAAACAATCTCTCCGATCGTTTAGGGATTAATAAAAGCTATATGGTGGGCTATATGAAAGAAGGAAGTAGCTATAAATACGCTTCAAAAGTAGAGCCTTTACTTGAAAAATACATTAAAAGCTTTGTGGAAGAAAAAAGCATGAAAGAGCTTCAAACACCTTTTATTGCCACTAAAGATGCAAAGGCGATTAATGTAACCATTGAAAGTGCCATGAGCAATAGAGAAATGGGAGTAATCATTGGCGAAGCAGGAACTGGCAAAAGTCGTGCTATTAAAGAATATGCTAATAAAAATGGAACAAGAGTGGTGCTTTTTGAAGCAACAACTGAGACAAGCAAAAGAATGCTTTTGGTGGGGCTTGAAAATAAACTCAATGTGTGTTTTAAAGGTTCTTTGGATGATAAGATTAGAGGCATTGCTAGCGAGTTAGCAAGAACTTCAAAGGTTTTAATTATAGATGAGAGTGAGCATTTGCCGTTTCGTGCTTTGGAGTGCTTAAGACGCATATATGATTTTTCAAATACTGCTTTAATCTTAGTAGGTACTAGAAAACTTAAAAACAATCTTACAGGCATTGGCAGAAATGATTACAACGAGTACGGACAACTAAGCTCTAGAATTGGTGCAAAATGGGAATTAAAAGGACTTTGCTACCAAAACAAAGAAGGTTTAAAAGATGAAGACTTAAAAATGCTTTGTAATCATTTTGATGTGGAGGAGAAAAAGGCTATTGATTTGGTTTTTAACCTCGCTCGTGGCAACTTTAGAAAAAGTGAGAAGCTTTTAAAAAGAGCTTGTGAATTTGCAGATGGAAAAGCGGTTGAGCTTAAACACATAGAAGCTGCCGCATCATTTTTAATGCTTGGCTAAAAAATGAGTTTTGAAGAGATAGCTAAAGAACTTAATCTTAGCGTGACACGCGTTCATCAAATCTATACTGAAGCTTTTAGAAAGTTAAAGAGTCCTAAAAATAAAGACAAGTGGATGGCTATCTTTGAAACGATTGACTTAATCAAAAAAGAAGAAGCAAAGAAAGAAAACTTAATACAAGGAGAGAAAAAATGATACCAATGATTAAAGGTGAGAAAGCTGATTATAGTAGAAGTCTTTTTGAAGTAAGAGGCGTAGGGATTTATTACAAGCAAAGTGGAGTGTTTGTAGATGTTTTAAAAGGAATTTATCCTGATTATATTGCAAAAAAAATCATTCGTTTTCATTTGGGTAAAAAGCTTAACAAAAGTGCTTAAATTAAAAGCACTTTGATTAAGTTTTTTAAAACTTAAATTTATTTAGAAAGGGAAAAATGCAGTTAAGTTATTATTGTTTTAAAGATAGAAAAAAAAGAAAAATGCCTTTAGATACACCATTAAATACTAAAAATTTTAAACTTAAAGATAAGCTTGGTTTAAACATAAAAGAACAAATAGAAATTTGTAATAAATATGGGATTACTCACAAGCTTTATGTGAAAAGAAAAGAAAAAGGTTGGAGCTTAAAAGAAATTTTAGAAACTCCAAAAGGAGACAAGCGTTTTAAATATATTATTATCGATGATATCAGAAGAAACAAACAAGCAGTTAGCCTAAACAGTCATAGTAAATTTGGTAGAAATGTTTTACATTTAGGAAATATGAGCAAAAAAGCTAACTTGCATTTTAAATATTCAAAACTTGATCATCTAGCCTTGCAAAATAATTTATACCAAGATAAAAATGGAGTAATTAAGGCGTATTAGAAAATTTAACAAATCTACTAAGGTGGATTTGATTAAGTTTTTTAAAACTTAAATTTATTAGAAAGGA
>NZ_MJXO01000069.1:0-7968 GCF_001762835.1 Campylobacter sp. BCW_6466 | reverse complement strand
TAAATATTATTTACAATCAAAAAAGCATTGCTTCTATTTAAATGTTTTCCTGTGCTAGTTTGCATTATGTAATCACTATCTTGGATATTTTCTTTAAAATATTCAAGCTCATCATCTACTTCTTTTTTAATAAATGCAAATTGTTCTTTACCGCCCTTGCCTATTATGGATATTTTTAATATTTCATCATCAACCTCTTCAAAATCACAAAGTTTTACATTTAAAGCTTCAGAAATTCTAAGTCCTCCATAAAGCATAAGTTTTATCAGTAAAGAGTTTCTAAAACTATTATAAACTTCTTTTTTTGCTTTTTCTTTCTCTAAAACATTATTTAGCCTTATAATTTCATTTTCATTAAGATAATTTAATTTTTCTTCTGATTTTTCTGTTCTAAATCTAATTTTCTTCATATCAAAGGAAAAAACAAACAAATCATCATTATTATCGCTTATAAAAAAAGCTAGTTAATACTCTCAAATAAGTTATTTTTGTTTTTTTTGATAGTTTATTGCCATTTTTTGAATTATTTTCTAAATAATTAAGAAAATTGACTAAAAAAGTCGTTTTTATATCATTTATTTGCATTTCATCTTGATAATCTAAAGAATATTCTACAAATTCTAGTAAAATACGCCTATAAAACAATAAAGTGTTCTTTAAATATATATTATCTATATAAATAAAATTTCATATAATCCACATACAACATCAGAAATTGATAATAAATATTTATCTTGATTTATCTTATTGATGTTTTTAAGTTTTATTCCAACAATTTCATAAAACTTTAGTTTTATTGTATTTAATTTATCTTCAGTGTAAAAAATTTATATTTTGCAATTAGTCCTTCAAACAATTTTATAGATGTAAAATCTATATTTTCAAGTTCTTTGCTATACAAATAATTATTTATAACTTCTTTTAATTCAACTTACAAAACCAAAGCTAGAATATGATTTTATTTTAGTGGATGAAGCACAGGATATCAACGCTTGTGTTATCGACATTGTTCTTAACCAAAAGCAAGCTAAAAAAGTTTTTATAGGAGATACATTCCGAAGCATTTATAAATTCAGAGGTGCTGTAAATTCCTTAGAAGTATTAGCATCTATGCCAAAATCTCATATTTTATATCTAACTCAAAGCTTTAGATGCCCACAAAGCATAGCTACTATTGCCAATTCTTATTTGGGAATTTTAAATGCCCCAAGAGATTTTAAAGGAACGCTAAAACCAAGAAAGGGAAATGATGAAAATGAAGCAAAAGCTATAATATGTAGAACCAATGCTAAACTATTTGATATAGCAGTAAAAAATTTGAATAAAAAATTATTTTTTGTAGGAGGGGTGAATAGTTATAGTTTTGATGAGTTATTAGACATACAAAATCTTCTGTTTAAAAAACACAAATATATCAAAAATCAGTTTATTGCAAAATTTGCCGACTTAAAAGAACTTCTTGAATATATCAACGAAACTAACTAAAGAGGTTGACTTAAAACAAAAAATATTTGTTCTTTTTAAATATGTGCATAGCGATATTATAAAGCTTATTAAAGATATTGAAAAAAGTTGTGTTAAAAAACAAGAACAAGCTGATTTGATATTAAGTACAGGACACAAGAGCAAAGGCTTGGAATGGAACAATATTGAAATTATTGATGATTTTTTAAACATCAAGCAAGAACTTGAAGAAAGAGAGCAAATTACCATAGCAAAAGAAGAATTAAATCTTTTGTATATGGCAGTTACAAGAGCTAAAAATTCTTTAAACATTAACAAATATTATTTGCTTGAAAAAGATTTTATAGAAAAAAATTTAGAAAGGATAACAATAGAATGAAAATAATCAAAAAATTACAAGAAGATGGAAGCTTTAAAGAGCAGGCTATTATTCTGTCGATGAAGTTGCAAAAATGTACTCTGTAACCCATACAACAGTTCGTACATGGATCTCAAGAGGTGCTCTAAAAAGCCTCAAATTAGGAAAAGGTTATTACATATCAAAAGAAACCATTCTCGATTTTCAGAAAATAAAAGAACTCCCCCACAAATGAGAAGAAAAATGGTTAAAAAATATTATAATAGAGAAGAAATAGCAAAGATGCTTAATGTAAATATCCTAACAATTAAAAATTGGGTTAAGTCAGGATATACTAAGGAATATAAAATTAGTACAAATGTAAGAAAACTATTATATAATCTTGAAGAAATTGAAAAAAAATTAAACTCCAATTCAAACAATATATAACAATCAATCACTTGCATATGCTCTCGCTTCTTTTAGTGGGAGCGGTATATATTCAATCAACTCTTTAATATACACTTTTAAATACAATGGTAAAAATATTAAAAAAACAGGAATAAATATAATGTTTATAATTTTCCTAACTTTTCTCCTAACTTTTTATTTTTATGCTATTTATAAATATTGTATAGTGGTGTTTTTATTAGCATTATTCAAATCTCGCTAACACGCACCATTATTTAAAATTATAATCATTCAACTTAAAATACCAACTATTCAAAATCAAATTTCAACTTACAATTTCTTAAAGTTACAAAAAATAAAAAATATTGGTTTTTTTAAAAAACTTAAAAAATATTAAGATTTTTTTTAAGTATAAAGAATATAATTCTATCCGTTTTCAAAAACCATCCCTTAAAAAGGATTATTCAATGTTTGTTTTTATACCATTATTTACAATTTTTATTTTACTTGCAGGCGGATATTTTGCCAAAAGAATTGGCGTTTTAAAGCAAAAACAAGCTAGGACTTTTTTAGATTTTGCTATTATTTTTGCTTTACCTTGTTTGATTTTCGATAAAGCATATCATTTAAATTTTGATTTTTCATTGATTATTTTTATTTTTATTGGATTGTTTAGCTGTATACTAGCAGCTTTTTTCGCTATTCTTATTGGAAAAGTTTTTCATTTTTCTAAAGTAACTTTAGTCAGTATGTTTTTGCTTTCTTGTTTTGGAAATACTATATTTGTGGGTATGCCTATTGTTGCTGGTATATTTAATAACTCGCAATTTAGCGCTGAAGTTATATTTTACGATGCTTTAGCCACAACTTTACCTATATCACTTTTTGGACCTTTTATACTTTCTTTGGGAAATGGAGAAAAAGTCAGTTTACTTGCTAATGTTAAAAAAATTCTTAGTTTTCCACCTTTTTTAGCTTTGCTTTTTGGTTTTTTGTGCAAATTAATTACTTTACCTGAATTTATTTTCTCTCCTATTCGTTTATTTGGCGCTTCTGCAACCCCTGTTGCACTTTTTGCCATAGGTTTAGGACTTGGCTTTATGGCGATTAAAACCTCTTACAAACCTACAGTAATTGTCATCTTTGCTAAAATGATTTTAGCTCCTTTATTTTTTGTATTTTGTTTAAAAATATTTAATTTAGAATTAAAAGATTCTACTATCGTTGCTATTATAGAAAGTGCAGCTCCTACTATGACTTTAGCAGGAGCTATGGTAATGAAAGCTAAACTAGATAGTAATTTAGCCGTAAGTACTGTAGCCTTTGGAGTTCTTTTTGCTTTTGTTTCTATGCCAATTTTAATTTGGGCTTTGTTATAAGCTCAAATTATATGGCTAAATTTTTAGCTAATTCTTTAACTTTTTTAAGATCAACTTTTCCTGAACCTAGGAGGGGAATTTTTTCTATTTGAAAATAATATCTAGGTTTAAAAAGTGTAGGTATATTAGAATTTTTTATAGCCTCACATACTCTTTCAAAAATTTCATTATTACATTCTATGAGTAAAGCAATTTGTTCCCCTTTTTTCTCATCTTCTAAAGATGTGGCACAAAATTTAACCACTTCAGTATCTATAAATTTGGCAATTTCTTCTTCTATTACACCCAAAGAAATCATCTCTCCGCCAATTTTTGCAAAGCGAGAATAACGATCGACAATATATAAAAAACCATCTTCATCCAAATGTCCCTTATCTCCCGTGTTGTACCATCTTATGCCATCAATTTCTTTAATAACTTCATCGGTTTTTTCTTTGTTATTAAGATAGCCTACCATAACTTGATGACCGCCTATAAGTATGAGTCCATCTTCATTTGTTTTTAAATTTTCATAATTATTTGGATCAACAATACGCACTGCAGTTCCAGGTAGAGGCATTCCTACACTTCCTTCTTTATTGGCACGATGCATAAGCCAATAATCCGCATCAAAACGATTCGGCAAATTTACACTCGCCACAGGCGTGGTTTCCGTAGCTCCATAACCTTCAAAAATGCTTTTTTTAAACTTCATTTCAAAAGCAGTTCTTACTTCATTTTTTAGTTTTTCAGCGCCCGATACAACTATTCTTAAACTTTCAAACATTAAAGCATCAAGCTTTTTATTTCTTGCATAAATTCCTAAAAAGGTTGAAGTTCCACACATAATAGTGACATTATTTTTAGCAACAGCTTTGGCAACCCCTAAGGCATCGGTTGGATCTGAAAAAGCGATGCTTTTAATACCTTCAAGCAAAGGCAAAAATGTAGTTACGGTAAGTCCAAAAGCATGAAAAGGTGGTAAAGATGAGAGAATGACATCATTATTTCTTGTGCAAAGCACATCAGAAATTTGTGCTATATTGCTTAAAATATTACGGTTGTTGAGCATAACACCTTTTGGAGAACCTTCGCTTCCACTACTAAATAAAATAACTGCTATGGCAAGATTGTTTTTTGAAGGAGTGAAAATGGTTTTGAGTATAAAACTAGGCATGATACTAACTGCTAACATCATGCTAAAAATTTTAGTTTTTTGCATTTTAAAATCTTCTACAATATCTTCAAAATAAATTAAATGTATATTTGTATCGAAATTTAGATTTATACCTTTATTTGCTAATTTTTCTAAAAAAGTTTTAGAAGTATAAATTTGTGAAATTTGCGCATTTTTTATAGCTACTTTTAGAGCTTTTTCTCCAGCCGTAAAATTAAGATTTACTGCAATTTTTTCTGCGATTAAAACAGATAGATTGGTTAAAGAGCTTGCAAAAGAAGCAGGTAGTAAAATTCCTATAGCTTCCTCTTTAGGAGCGTAACTTCCACGCTGAGGGTTAATATTTAATTCTTTGGATTTTCTTTTAATAAAAAAATTAAGAATTAAACTAAGACTCAACATTTTTCTATAAGAAATATCTCCAGCTAGCGTATCGATAATGGCTATTTGATTTAGATTTTTTTTAGCTGTATCTATCCAAGCTCTTGCTATAGTATGCATAGCTTCACATTGTGATTTCCAAGCCATAAAAGAAAGTTCAAAAACTTTAGCTTTAACTTCATCTTTTTTAGAATGCAAAGGCATGGCTTTACCAAAAGCTATAGCAATTTTTCTTTTATTTAAAGTGCGGTTTCTTGCTGAAAATTCTTCATCGCTTCTTGAAAAAGCACTACCCCAAAGTCCTCTTATATAAAAAGGAATAATTTTTCCATCATCTTCGCTTAAATATTCACAAGCTAATTCAAATCCTGCTTTAAATTCATTTAATTGTCCATGTCTTGAAAGCGTACCTTCAGGAAATAAGCAAACTAAATTACCTTCTTTGATATGCTTTGCTATCAGTTCTAAACTCGTCTTACTTCCTGTACTTGATACAGGAATAATACCAAATTTATCAAGAAAAATTTTAATATACCATTTAGAATAAATACTTCTTTCCATAACAAAATAAATTTTTCTTGGAATTGCCATTTGTACAACAGCCCAATCAATAAAAGAAATATGATTACCCAAAAGCAAAGCTCCGCCTTTTTCTGGTATATTTTCAAAACCTTCTACAAGTAAGCGGTATCGTTGTAAAAAAGCTATGCTTAAAAGTATACGCACTAAAGAAAAAGGAAATTTTAAAAGTATATAAAAACCTCCTATAAAGGTTACTAAAGTAATAAAATAAAACAAATAAACCACATTGATTTCAAATTTTGCAAATAAAGTTGCTAAGAGTAAAAATCCTAACATGGCAATATTTTGAAAAAAATTATTTCCTGCAAGAATTTGCCCCAATTCATTTTCTTTGGCATGAAATTGGATTAAAGTATTTAAAGGAACGATAAAAAGAGCTCCACAAAATCCAAAAAAGAAAAATAAAAAACTATAACTTAATAAACTTATAAAATAAGGCATTAAAAAAGCCATTAAAAACATACCCAATGCACCAAGTGGAATAAGTCCAAGTTCTATATAATTTTTTGAAAATTTACCAGCTACTAAAGAGCCTAAAATCACTCCTATACCAGAAAAAGCGAGTGAAATTTGCACATAAAAAGTATTTTCTATGAAAAGTTCATTTTTGACAAAGACAGGAAAGCTAACAAGATAAAGTTGAGATATAGCCCAAAAAAATGAAATTCCTATTATGCAAAGCCAAATAGTTTTATTTTTAAAAACAAGCTTAAGATTATTTATTAGAAGTTTTCCATGAATATAGTCTTTTTTATTAAAAACTAAATCTTTATTTGTTTGTTTGAGCTTAGGTAAACGCCACGCAAAAAATACTTCGATACAAGAAAATAAAATTAGCACAATTCCTAAAGGCGCTACTTCTTTTAAAATTTCATCTGTTTGATTATATGTAGAGCTATAAAGACTTTCAAAACTTAAAGAAAATAAAGCCATTCCTGCTAAGATTGCCATAATGCTTACTGCATTAATTACACCATTGCCCATAGCAAGAAAGTCTTTTCCTACAAGTTCTTTGATAAAACCGTATTTGCTTGGTGAATAAATCGCTGCTTGTGCTCCCATTATAAAAGTAAAAATAAAAGCCATCCAAAAAGCACCGCTATAGTAACAAATGCAAATTATTAAAGTGAGTATAACATTGAAAATTGCTGAAATTTTCATTACAATATTTTTTGGATATTTATCCGCTAAAAAACCCGAAGGAGAAAGCATAAGAATAAAAGGAAGTAAAATCAAAGCATTAACTATAGCATTTAAAAATAACTGCTCGCTTCCTTCATAGGCCTTATAAATAGTATTTTGAATAATAATTTTATGTCCCAAATCCACAAAAGCATTGATGAATGCTATAAGTAAAAAAGGAATTAATCCGTAAATTTTCAAAAAAGATTTTTTTTGCATTATTTAAACCTCGTCAATTAGCACTTATTTTACAAAAGAATTTATCAGTTTTTAGGAAAATTATCTATATTATCTTTTAAAATAATTCCATCGATTTTTAATTTATAAAATTTTTTAAAATTCTCTAATTTATCAACAATCATTAAAACCCTACTATCAAAAACATAAAATTCTGCAACCTTGCTAGCAAATTTTGCAAGTTTTTTGTCATTGCAAAGCAAAAACTTAGCTCCTAAAGCATTGGCTAAAAATATCTCGTCTTTATTTTGAACTAAAATAGCAAATTCAAAATCATTTTGACTTAAATAAGAAATCAATTTTTCATCATAAACAATACAATAAACTTTATTATCTTTAACTTCTTCAACACTTTCAATAAAAGAAAAATCTAAATTTTTTAATAATTTATGTCCAATAATAAGCATTTTTTTCCTTAGCTCTATTTTTTATTATTTTGCAAATTATACTTATAAAATTGTTACCAAGCAAGATGGCGCAGCGGACGGGGCTCGAACCCGCGACCTCCGCCGTGACAGGGCGGCATTCTAACCAGCTGAACTACCGCTGCATCCAAAGTAAAGAAGTAGAAATTATAAAACCTATTTATGATTTTATAAAATGGTGGTCACTATAAGACTCGAACTTATGACATCCACCTTGTAAGGGTGGCGCTCTACCAACTGAGCTAAGCGACCTATAATTGGCGACCCCTAGAGGATTTGAACCTCTGTTTCCACACAGAGAGAGTGTTGTCCTGGGCCACTAGACGAAAGGGTCATAACCCTAACAATAAAAATGGTGTCCCGTGTTGGATTCGAACCAACGGCCCCCTCCTTAAAAGGGAGATGCTCTACCGG
>NZ_MJXO01000068.1:0-3276 GCF_001762835.1 Campylobacter sp. BCW_6466 | reverse complement strand
TCTTGTTTTATAGTATTATCTTGATCTAATTCTCCAAAGTAAAAAGGATTATTAGGAAGTTCACTTGAGCCTGTAAGGAGGGTGGAGTTTAGGAAGATTTTTGTATCTAAACTTTTAAAATCTATTTGATATTTTTCTTCTATGTCCTTTATATCCAAAACACTTCTATCTTTTGCAAAAATATCACAATGATTATCATAAATATGGATCAAATTTGACATAGAGATGAAAGAAGTATTGTTAGAATTATCTTGCAAATCTTGTAAATTTACTTTATCTAAGAATATGATTTTTATATTATTTGTCTTTAATACTATGGTATTGGTATTTTTATCATAAAATTGCTCTATGTTAAATACTTCGTTTAAAATTAAATTAACATCATTTTCCTTAGTATTAAAGCTTTGATTATTTAGATTATCTTGTAAGGAAATTTCTTTATCTAAATAGTCTTGGATATCTTTTATTTTTTCATTTCTTTTTTCTTTTAAAGTATTGATAGATTTATAAAGCCTTTTTCTAGCATCAAGATAGGTATCATTTAGATTTTCTTTATCTAGGATGAAGATTTTTGTGAAAGTAGAATTATAGCCTAAATTGTTTATAGCAGTAGCTTGAGTGAAATAAGTATTTTTATCTTCTCTTAATACTATTAAATTTATACATACATAAAGGCAATAAAAATAACCCAATTTATTATCTAAATCATTTAAAATTAAATCTTGGATTTCATTTAAATCTATATATTTATAATAAGCCTTGTTTTCTTTTAAAAATTCTATCACAGAATACAAATTAAAATATGTTATATCTTTTTGATTAATTTGTTGTATTATTGCATTTAATATAATTTTCTCTTGTGTTTTTTTATGAGAATAGAGTCTATTTTGATAAAAAATTATTTCTGAAAAATACTCTTTAAATTTCTGATTAAAAATTTGTTGTTCTCTTTCATATTTTACTTTATAAAGTTCATACCATTTTAACTCCTCATCATATTTAGCTTTTTTTATTTTATATTCCTCCAAAGCTTGCAATTGCGTAGATGAGAAACCTTGAATATTTGCTGCAAATAAAGGTTTTTTGGGTTCTTTTGGTAAATAATGAATTTGCAAATATTCCAAAGAATTTGAAAAATCATTAGATAGTTTAGGAATGCTAAAATATGACAAAATACGATCATCAAAACGAGTTCTTGCAGTAGCTAAAACATTATTATGGTATTTGATAAAAGTCCATAGCTCTTCATCCTTATTTATATTATACTCTAAAAGGTTATCAATTTCTTTATTTTTCATAAGATTTAAAATATAATTTAATTCTATGATAGTAGGCTCTAAAAAATGAGAATCCCAAAATCGATCCCCTAAATTAACAATATAATGCTTCCCGTCTATATCTACTCCTAAATCTTGTATCACCCCTTTTGTATTAGAAGCATCGGAATCAGTATCTGTTTCAATATGATAAGTATTATCACTTGTAGCTAAAATATTTTTGATATTAAGATTAGTAAGGAGCTGATTAACACAATTTATAAATACTTCATCAACTTCAAAAATATCATAAAAATAATTCGTTGATTTACTATAAATTATATTTGTTTTTATAAAGATATAATGTTCTTTTAAGTTTGTTTTATTATGAAAGTATGATTTTATATTTTGAAATAAATTAGAATCATATCCTATTAAGTTTATTTCTATACTTTTTTGATATTTATAAGATCTTATTTGATAAAACAATGCTTGCTCTTTATTATCAGAATTGATAATTTTTCCATCTATTCTGTAAATTTGATTTAAATTTAAAGCTTTTAGTTCTTTTGCACCAGGCGAATTGAAAGTGTAGATTTCTTTAACATTAGCACTAGAATTAACACTCGCTAATGAAAGAGTAAGTAGTTGCGCCAAAGCTCCGCCTAAAGAATGACCTACAATTACCAAACCTTTGTCTTTTATAATATTTGGAAATTCTTTAACACACTCAGAATAAAATTTAATCATATCAAGATATTGATTATAGGGAACTTTGCCTAAAGCTAAATCAACATCAGCATCCAAAATATCTACACTAAAATTACTTGTAGGCTCTGTTCCTCGTATGACTATAATCTTTTGATTATTATCTTTAGTATCTTCAAACAAAGTAGCACTAAAGCCACTTGTAGTGTTGGGCTGATGTTTTAAAAGTTTAAATCTATTTACAAAATCAATAGTTCTTTTACTCAGTGCATCATTCAATCCTACCCTACTAATATCATTATCCAATGTTATTTCTTTACTATCAAAACAAGTATTTATAAGAGAAATACAATATTTAGGTTCTATTTTAACTATTTTATTTTGTTCAAAACGAGCTTGTATAGCTCTTGCATAGGTAGAATTTTGATTATTATGCTTATCACCTAGTCTTTGGGTATCTAAATCTTTTTCTAATTCCTTTTCTTGTTTATCAATAATAACACCTGTAAAAACTGGATCTAATAAAGCATAACTAGCATCTGCTATATTAGCATAGTCTAGAAATTTAGTGATTAAGTCTAATTTAGCTTCTTGTGTTTTAATGTTTTTGCTCATTTATATCCTTACTTAAAATTATCAAAATAGCTACAAGTGAATACTTCTTCATATGTAAAATATAATCCAGAGCCCTCATCGCCTCTTAAGAATACACCATCATTTTCATATTTATATCTTATATATGTAGCAAAAGGCTTGGGCATTTTTTTATATTTTTTATCATATACTATGGTTATAATATTGCCATTTCGTTTCTCGGATTTTATCGTATCTTTTATATCATAATAAGTAAATGTTTCATTAAGTTTTTCATAATAAAAATATTCATAACCATCATCCTTAACTCGTTTTTCTATAGAAGGCTTTTTTTTTGTAAAATCGCTATACAATTCCCAATAAGCTTTATTGTAAATTATTACTTTATTATCTATATCTTTACACAAGCTCTTAAACTCATAATACTGCGGATCCATATATTTATAAGAACATCCTCCTACTAAGAATAATAAAAGATATGCAGGTAAAAGAAACAAAGTAAATTTTTTAAATATTGTTTTAAAATTTATAGTTTTTGTTTTATTTTTTAATTTATAAAAAATTTTAAAGATAAAATATAAAATAATAGAAAATATAAAAACAAAAAAGAAAAATATAAGAATAAATATTAAAAGATTAATAAAGAATTCTAGCATTTATTAACTCCTCTTAATTTTCTCTGTTTTTTCATAAGACAATTTGTAGTGTTGGGCTGATG
>NZ_MJXO01000067.1:120211-121454 GCF_001762835.1 Campylobacter sp. BCW_6466 | reverse complement strand
CTTTAACTTCAATGCCTTCACCCTCAATACCATTTTTACTTCCATCTATATGGATTGCATCATTGCCTGCTTTAATAACACCACCTTTTTCTATAGTGATTTTACCAATATTAACGGGCTTTTTATTTGTATCAAATGCATAAAAAGTTATACCATTGTTGCCTGCTTCTATAGTTCCTTTATTTGTAAGGGTTTCTATCTTGTTGCCATCACCTATGAAGATACCATTAGCGTTTTGATTTTTGATTAGGCCTGTGTTTTCAAAATTTTTAATAGTGGAGCCGCTACTATAAACACTTTGTATATTTATAGCTCCTGCTAATTTATTGGCTCCAGATGTTCCTTCTATAGTGCCACTGTTTTTAAAATCATCTATGATGCCATTTGACAAATTTACACCTACTTTACCTGAAATGAAACCCGAATTGTCAAAAGTTTTTATAGTAGAGCTATAAAGATTAACCCCAGAACTCGCATATAAACCAGCGAATGATTCATTTGGTTCTGCTGTTCCACTAGTTTTTATAGTTTTAGTATTTTTAAAATTTTCTATAGTAGCACTGGAGAGGTTTACACCACTTCCACCACCGCTGTTTATTGAACCGTTATTAGTGAAAGTTTGTACATTAGTATGAGTAAACCGGACAGCTTCTTTATTTGTTGAACTTATAACTCCAGTATTGTTAAAATTATTAATCGTAGATTTGTTATTAGCAAGGCCTTGGAAAAAAACTCCTTGATCATTGTTGGAAGCTGTTATAGTTCCACTATTTTCAAATTTATCCACAGTGAGAGTTCCCTGACCTCCCCAAATTCCCATGTAAATTTGACCATTAACTTGACCTGTATTTTCAAAGGTATTGACAGTAATGGTTCCTGTAAAATCTTTATCATGTTCTACAGCTACCTTACCGTTAATAGTTCCTTTATTGGTAAGATTGGTAAGAGTAAGAGTATCGCTATTCTTAGCATGAACATAGATGACTTTGTCTTTACCGGTTAAAGTTCCGGTTTTTTCAATTATTATGGTATGTGGACCTTGATCGGAAATGTTGATTTGATTGTTGATTGAACTACTTACAGTCGTATTAATCCTAGCTTGAGGAGCATAAACACTTGCTGAACTAGCTTTAGTATTTTTACTTATTTCATCATAAGTTTTTATTTCAGGAGTAGGTGCAGCATTTGCACAACTAGCTAAGAAAGAAATAGTAGCTAAAGATAAAACTATCTTTTTAGAATT
>NZ_MJXO01000067.1:119362-120161 GCF_001762835.1 Campylobacter sp. BCW_6466 | reverse complement strand
TCCACTATTGTTAAATTTATCTATATTAAGAGTTCCTGAGTTACCTCCCCAAATTCCCATATAAATTTGACCATTGATTTGGTTTTTATTTTCAAAGGTATTAACAGCAATGGTTCCTGTAAAGTTACTGCTACTATTCTGTATGGCCACTTTACCATTAATGGTTCCATTATTGGTAAGATTTGCAAGAGTAAGGGTATCGCCATTGTTAGTAGAAGCATAAATAATATTACCCGTATTATCTATACTACCTAGGGTTCCACCTGATTGAATTATTATAGTATGAGGACCTGAATCAGAAATATTGATTGTACTAGTCTCTGAACCGCTTACAGTCGTATTAGTATTCCGATAAGCATTTGCTACTGATCTAGCTTTAGTATTTTTATGAACTTCATCATAAGTTTTTATTTCAGAATTTAATGTAGCATTAGCACAACTTGCCAAAAAAGAAATAGTAGCTAAAGATAAAACTATCTTTTTAGAATTTAAACAGGATTCTTTAATCCCCCCCCCATGGACACCTTACTTGAAATAATATTTTTACTCAAATATTTTTCTCCTTCCTTATTTAAAATGATTTATTTTGAAATTAATTTCATATTATTCATTTTTTAATAATAATATAAAATATAAAAATAAAATAGCGGAATATTAAAATATTTAAACTTAAAGTATAATTAAATACTAATTATTATATAATTATAAAATTTCAATTTAAATTTTATTTTATATAAAAAAATTGATTTAATGAGAGTAAATTTGTATGAAATGTTGTAAATATTTTTGTGGTGTTTAT